>JAGOGG010000021.1 GCA_017996795.1 Sediminibacterium sp.
CAGCCTTACCGATTATGGACACGACGAAACCGAACGCCTTGTTTTCTTGCCCGAAATAGTGCTAAAACCTTCCAACACCGAGCAAGTTGCAGCCATAATGAAAATTTGTAACCAACACTATATTCCGGTTACTCCAAGAGGTGCTGGTACTGGTTTAAGTGGCGGGGCTCTACCCCATTTAGGTGGTGTTTTACTATCTACTGAAAAACTCAATCAAATTCTGTCAATTGATGAAAGAAACTTACAAGTAATTACCGAACCTGGAGTTATCACTGAAGTATTACAAAATGCAGTGAAAGAAAAAGGTTTGTTTTATCCTCCAGATCCAAGTAGCAAGGGCAGTTGTTTTATTGGAGGAAATATTGCAGAGAATAGTGGTGGACCTAAAGCTGTAAAATATGGTGTGGTAAAAGACTATGTGCTCAATTTAGAAGTAGTATTACCCAATGGAGAAATCATGTGGACTGGAGCCAATGTGCTAAAAAATGCAACTGGTTATAATCTCACCCAACTTATTGTAGGTAGTGAAGGCACCTTATGCATTGTTACTAAAATAGTTTTGAAATTAATCCCCTATCCTAAATATGATTTATTAATGTTGGTTCCTTTTAACTCGCTTGAAAAAGCAGGAGCCGCTGTTAGTGCAATCTTTAGAGCAGGGTTTGTTCCTAGTGCTTTAGAGCTCATTGAAATTAACGCCTTACAGATTGTAAGTAAAATGGTAGACAGTTCGGTTGTACCAGTTACAGATACCATAGAAGGACATTTGATTATAGAAGTAGACGGAAACAATATGGATGTGTTGATGCAAGAGGTAGAAGCCATTGCAGAACTATTGGTTGAATTTGATGCAGGTGATATATTATTTGCAGACGATGCACAACAGAAAGCAGAATTATGGAAGCTAAGACGAAGAGCTGCTGAAGCAGTAAAATTAGATGGATATACCATTGAAGAAGATACAGTGGTTCCTAGGGCCGAATTACCGGCACTGATTAAAGGAGTAAAAGAGTTGGGAATTCAATATGGCTTTAAAGTAGTTTGTTATGGACATGCTGGAGATGGCAATTTACATATTCGCATCAACCACCCTACTATCAAGAACAGTCATGGCAACGAAGAAATGACCCAAATTCTAAAAGCCCTATTTGCATTAGTCAAAAGTTTAGGAGGCACCATTAGTGGAGAACATGGAATTGGACTTATTCAGAAACCTTATATGGAAACAGTGTTTAGCTTAAATTCTATTCAACTCATGAGAGATATTAAAAAGGCATTTGATCCTAACAATATTTTAAATGTTGGAAAAATATTTGATGCCAAGGATTGAGTAATTTTAATTAAATGATTTGTATGAAAAAGGGATGTTGGATATTGATTTTGATGCTCGGTAGTTTAAGTTCATTAAAAGCACAATTAGAAGCTCCGGAAAAACCAGTAGGGTTTGATCCTGCAAGAGTATTCATTGGCACAAGCTTAAACCTTGGCTTATCTAATCGCTTTTTTAATCTAGGGCTTAATCCCGAAGTGGGCTACAGCCTTAACAATTGGCTGGATATTGGCGTGGCAATGAATTTGAATTATTATTCGCAAAGCGCAACCGGTTTCAATACAATCAAGTACAAAAACTTCAACTTCGGAGGAGGTGCATTTTTAAGAGTGTGGCCAATTAGTTTTTTACACTTACAAATACAACCCGAATACAACTGGATTAGTTCTTCTCAAACTGATGTGAATACGGGTCAAACATTTAAATACAAACTACAAGCGCCTAGCATGTTAGCGGGTATTGGATATGGTACCAGAGAAATTGGCAATCGCTTTTCTCATTTTACCATTATGATCGATTTAAATCAAGCAATTAATTCACCCTATCGTGATCAATTCGGCGACCCACAACCTGTATTTAGAGGCGGTTTTGGCATGTACCTTAACTCAAGAAAGCGATAGCTTCAGCAGCGGTAGAAGCCACCAGCAATCGGTCTTTCCAATCCTCATATAAAAAACCTTGCTGGAACATGGTATCAATATGTGCTACTAAATGATCATAGTATCCATTGCAGTTCAATAACACAATTTTTTTATTGTGAATCTTGAGCGTATTCCATGTAAGCATTTCGAACAACTCATCTAAAGTTCCGTTTCCGCCAGGTAGAATAATGGCTGCATCACATAGTTCATAAAGCAGCTTTTTTCTAACATGCATATCGGCCACAACCCTTAAATCTGTAATACCTTTGTGCTGGTGCTCCCATTCTAACAATACTTCTGGTATCACACCAATCACATTTCCATTTCCCTGCATTACTGCATCAGCTACTGCACCCATAAGGCCTTTATTGCCACCTCCATATACCAATGTGATCTTTTCCTGGGCCATTAATTGTCCCAATGCAATGGTTTGCAACACAAATTCAGGATCATTACCTGATTTAGAACCACAGAAAACAGCTATATTTTTAATTTTCATATTATACCATTAGGACAGACAAAATACCTGAATTATTTTTACTACTTTACAAAATTCTTTTAACGAAACAAAACCCATATGTCTCCCTTATTGTTGTTTTCATTTGTTATTGGCTATTTCCTCATATTATTGGTTGTTGCTTGGTATACTGGAAGAAACAGTGATAACCACTCTTTTTTTATTGGAAACAAGAATAGCAACTGGATGTTGGTAGCTTTTGGAATGGTAGGAACTTCTTTAAGTGGAGTTACATTTGTAAGCGTTCCTGGTGCAGTTGCCAAAGAATCCTTTGCATACTTACAAATTACCATCGGTTATTTGTTTGGTTACCTAATGATTGCTTATATACTCCTACCCCTTTATTATAAACTCAATCTTACTTCTATATATAACTATTTAAGTTCTAGAATGGGATTTAACTCATATAAAACAGGGTCTTCCTTTTTTATACTTTCAAGAACCCTCGGCGCTACGGCTCGATTGTACTTAGTGGTAAATATTTTACAAGAAGCCATTTTAAACAGTTTTAATATTCCATTTTGGGCAACAACGTTGATTATTTTAGTAATGATTTTATTATACACGTTTGAGGGGGGAGTTAAAACCATTGTTTACACCGATACACTACAAACCACTTGTATGTTAGCGGGCTTAGTCATATGTGTGTTTTATATCCTCAATCAATTGAATATGGGATTTGGGGATAGTTTACAAGCAATGAATGATAGAGGCTATTCTAAAATATTTTTTACAGATCCGAATAGTAAATTTTTCTTCTTAAAACAAATCATTGCGGGTGCATTCATTACGGTAACAATGACTGGTATGGACCAAGAAATGATGCAGAAAAATATCTCCGTAAAAACATTAAAAGATTCTCAAAAAAATGTAATGTCCATGGCCATTACATTGGCTACGGTAATTGTTATCTTTTTGTTCTTAGGAGGATTACTTTATTTATATGCAGAGAATTTAAATATTGCTGTTTCCGGCGATAAAATTTTCCCGGTATTAGCTATGGAACATATGCCCCCGGTAGTTTCTGTGATTTTTATTATTGCTTTAATATCTGCTCTTTTTCCAAGTGCAGATGGAGCAATTACTGCATTAACTTCTACTTTTTGTATAGACATTATTGGTATACAAAGAAGACCTGACTTAACTGAAGCAGCACAGAAAAAAATCAGACAAAGGGTTCACTTAACATTTGCAGCCATATTCCTTGTATTTGTACTCATTTTCAAATGGGTTAATGACCCTAGCATGATTGGGCTATTGCTCAAAATTGCTGCGTATACTTATGGGCCACTTTTAGGTTTATTCACTTTTGGAATCATCACAAAACGAGTTGTAAAAGATGCATTGGTGCCCTATGTATGTATTGCAGCACCAATCATTTGTTTTATCATAGATAAATACCAAAAATCCTTACTAGGCTCTTATGAGGTTGGATTAGAACTGTTAATCATTAACGGCACCATCACTTTTTTAGGGCTTATCCTCATATCTAAAAAAGGTAATGGAACTAATTAGCCTCCTTATTGAAAATTATATTGCTCAGTTTACGAGTCCTGAGCCAGTTGAATTAGAAGAAGTTAATAAGGCAACTGCTGCAAAACATCCATTGGCACATATGATTAGCGGTCATGTGCAAGGACAGTTTCTAGGTCTAATTTGTGCCATGCTAAAACCAAAATATGTTCTAGAAATTGGCACATTTACTGGCTACAGCGCCCTTTGTATGCAAAGATATTTGCCGAAAGATGGCATGATTCATACCATTGAAATTAGACCTGAAGATGGGGCCACAGCTGCTGAAAATTTTAGCAAATTGAATGCAAATAAGCAAATAACTTTGCATATAGGCGATGCTAAAGAAATTATTAGTCAGCTGCCCTATCAATGGGATCTTGTTTTTATTGATGCCGACAAAACAGGCTATATCAACTATTATGAAATGGTTGTTCCACTATTAGCAAAAGATGGAATTATTATAGCAGACAACGTTTTGTTCCACGGACAAGTATTAGAAGAGCCATTAAAAGGGAAAAACGCCAAAGCTGTACATGCTTTTAACCAGCATGTTCAGCAAGATCCCAGAACAGAACAAGTGATGTTGTCTATCAGAGATGGATTAACCATCATCAAAAAGAAATGAGTAAAATGAAATTGATTGTAACCATTGTTGGTCTAATGCTATTTTTTCAAATAAATGCGCAGAATAGTAAAACTGTTGCGTACATTGATCAATACAAAGAAACTGCCATCAATGAAATGATTCGTTCGGGTGTACCGGCAGCAATTACACTTGCGCAAGCTGTTCTTGAATCTCAATCAGGTGAAAGTGATTTAGTAAAAAGATCGAATAATCACTTTGGTATTAAATGTAAACCAGAATGGACTGGCGCACGAACTTTTCATGATGACGATGCAAAAGGAGAATGCTTTAGGGTATATGACGATCCTGAAGCCTCATTTAAAGACCATTCCGATTTTTTAAGAACCAGAGCCCATTATCAATTCTTATTTAATTTGAGCCCAACCGATTCTGAAGCTTGGGCAAAAGGATTAAAAAAAGCAGGCTATGCAACTGCCCCTACTTATCCTCAAAAGCTCATTAAAATAATAAAGGACTATCAATTAGATCAATATAACACAATAGCATTGGCTAGGATAAAAAATCCCATTGTTCCAGTCAATGAAACTACACCAACTCTTTCATCAGCTGCCGAAAAAACAAGTGTTACTATTCAAGAAAAAGAAGCTGATACAGAAACCACAGAATCTGAAACTTTTATACCCAATTCAAAAAGGAATGATGAGCAACAAAACAATAAATATGGTCATCTAAATTACCCAGAAAGTTTATTTACCATCAACAATACCAATGTATTACTTGCAAAGTCTGGAACATCTTTGCTTGCTATAGCCAATCAATACAATATCTCTTTATCCAAGTTACTTTCATATAACGAAATGAATGAAGTAGATATACTTAAAGAAGATCAGCTCATTTATGTTGAAAGAAAACAAAAAAAAGGAACGCAGGATTTTCATATTGTAAAGCAGGGGGAAACACTAAATGAAATTTCACAATTAACTGGGGTTAGATTAGAAAGTATTTTATTGTACAACAAATGGAATAAATCTACCCTTCCAACTCCTGGCAGTAAAGTATATTTAAAAAGTTTGATTGAAAATAAAACAACCCCTAACAAAAAATAAGCATGTCCAATATTACTTTGTTCAATAAAACTTTTGAGCCTTATTTACCCGAATCATTAATTCAAGAAAAAATTAAAGAGCTAGGAGAAGTCATTAGTAAAGAATACGAAGGAAAACGACCCTTATTCATTGGTGTTTTAAATGGATCATTCATGTTTGCTGCTGACTTATTTAAACAAATTAGCATTGAAGCAGAAATTTGTTTTATCAAGTTAGCTTCTTATAAAGGAACAAAATCTACAGGCAATGTAATTACCGCAATTGGCTTAGATACAGATATTAGAGATAGACATTTAATTTTATTAGAAGATATTATTGATACCGGTAAAACAATGAACGAGTTTATACCGCAATTGTATCACCAACAGCCTGCATCTATTAAAATGGCGGTTCTATTACATAAACCAGATGCCACTATTTACCCTGTACAAATTGACTATTGTTGTTTTAGTATTCCAGACCGTTTCGTTTTAGGATACGGATTAGATTATGATGGGTTTGGTAGAAACCTAAAAGAAATTTACCAGCTAAAAGAAAGTGAATAGACTCATTATCATATTGTCTTTACTATTTCATACAACTACTATTGGTGCACAATACTATTTAAGAGGGGAAATAAAGGATAATCGAGGCAAAAAGCTAGAAGGAGTTACTATACAGATAAAGTCAAAAGGAATAATACCTTTCTACAGCGGGAAAGATGGAGACTTTGGTATTCCACTTAACAAATCAGAAGATAGTATATTCTTATCACTTGCAGGATATGAAAACGCCCGCATATTGGCCAATACTCACTTGTTCCAACAGATTGTTTTAGACATGTTACCCAGTACTGCTCGATTATACCAGAAAAATTTGTCATCGGATATTACCAACTTAAAGCGGGAAGAAAACATGCAATATGTAGGCATGGGCGAAAGTTATAGTGGATTAATCGAAAACGGATTTATTAAAACGGATCAATACCCCCAAACTGGCTTTTCTTTAAATATTGATAAGGCAGCGTATAGCAATATCCGAAGATTTCTTACAAATGAAATGTTTGTTCCATTAGATGCAGTAAGAACAGAGGAAATGCTGAATTATTTTTCGTTTGAACATCCAAATAAAAATACCGCTCCACAGTTTTTGAAGGAGTCGATAGTCACTGATTGCCCCTGGAATGCAAATAACCAATTAGTTTTAGTAAAAGCATTTGCACCAAAATTAAACCTGGAAAAAATTCCTCCGAGTAATCTTGTTTTTTTGATTGATGTGTCTGGTTCAATGGATCATCCCAATCGATTACCCCTGTTACAATCTGCATTTAAACTACTAACTGCCAACTTACGCAATATTGATACAATTAGTATTGTAACTTATGGAGGCAATGTTTCCATTGCATTATATCCAACCAGTGGTGCAGATAAACAAACAATCAATACCGTTATCGATTCGTTAAGTGCCAACGGTGATACCCCTGGCGAAAATGCTATTAAAGTAGCATATAATTTAGCCAAAGGAAGTTTCATTCAAGGTGGAAATAACCGGGTCATTTTGGCCACAGATGGCGATTTTAATGTAGGACAAAGAACAGAGAAAGAGCTAGAAGACTTAATAGTGAACTACAAAGAATATGGAATTAGTTTAACCTGCTTAGGCGTTGGCATGGGCAATTATAAAGACAGCAAATTAGAAACCTTATCTAAAAAAGGGAATGGCAATTTCGCATATATTGATCAAGTAGCAGAAGCGGAGAAAATACTTGTTAAAGAATTCACTTCTACCCTTTTTTCTGTTGCAAAAAACACCATTTTACAAATTGAATTCAACAAAGAAGCCGTACTATCTTATCGACTAATTGGATTCGATAATAAAAAAGATGCCATTGCAGATAGCTCGGCAAAACTAATGGGTGGTGAAATTGGAAGCGGGCATGTATCGCTTGCAT
Source organism: Sediminibacterium sp. (assembly GCA_017996795.1). Taxonomy (GTDB): domain Bacteria; phylum Bacteroidota; class Bacteroidia; order Chitinophagales; family Chitinophagaceae; genus Sediminibacterium. Next base: position 7,626 of record JAGOGG010000021.1, read on the forward strand.
TATTTGAAATTGAGCTTGCCAATAAGGAGATCCCCAATAAAATAGCAGAAATTAAAATTGCTTATGAATCTGTAACAACTCCATCTTTAGCACTCCAAACATTTCCATTAGAGAACAACTACCAACCAATCCAACTTGTTGATTCTGCCAGCCGTAGAGCAATTGCATTAGCTGCATTTGCGGGCATGCTTAGAAAGTCTAGATTCCTTAGAGATTTCTCTTATAGTAACTTAATTTCATTGGCATTAACTGCCTGTAATCCGCAGCATCTAGTCCAAAATGAATTACTGTATTTGATTCAGAAAGCAGATAAATTATATAACCCTTCTGCGAAGAGGAAAAAAAATCGAAATAACTAGTTTGAGTTATCCTGCTTTCATTGCTTTGAATTTTCCTACAATTGCAGTTGCATAATTTTCTGCCGCTTTTTTAGCTGCGTTTTTATAGTTTTCTTTGGTAGTAGTAACCACTAAAGGTGTTCTTTTCAAAGCTTCAGATTTGTGAAACAATGATTGTAACACCGTCTTTTTCTTCACTTTTTCCTCATTTTCTTCCATAGCAGTTGCATAAGGAACTCCTGCAGGTATATCAGACTTAACAACCCAAGTTTCTGCTTGTTCTTTATTATTACTTAATAAACTGGAAGAATTGGTTATAACAATATCTGCTAAAGCATTGTGCTTTGCAGAAAAAGAAGCGGTTGTACTTGCACCAACGCCAAAACTATTACCCTGAGAACTACGAACACTAGATCCTCCTTGAATGTCAAGATCTACGAAATCTAAAACAATATTAGCAAAAAAAGTAGGTGCCCCAATAGCATCACACATTTTAGAATTACTTTTCATTTTCAAAAAAGCAAACCCCATACCATTTGATATTTGACCTCCTCTAAATGCATTATATGTAACAGAGGCATCTTCGTCATTCGACTCTGTCTTAGGAAATTCATTGGCATTGTCTCCTGCATTTTTAAAAAAATCAGTAGATTCAATATTACTCCAAGCAACTGTATCAATGCCATTTTCCTTCAGTTTCCGTTGTAGTGTATAATAAAAATGATTGGTGATTTCCTGATAGTCTTGAGGTCCCATTTCTTGATCAGAAAAATTTAAAAATGCAGTTGAAGATGCTGTTCTAGATCCAGCAGAAGATTTTCCTAATAACCCTTGCTTCTTTGCACTAATATTGAGTTTTGCAGTAGAAACTGTTTTGAATTTTATACTAACCTGGGCAATTCCAAGTTTTTCTACTTTTGGAGATACTCTTGGTTTTCCAAAAGTTCCACCTACCTGAATATCAATTGCATCAGCTAAAGCTTTTTCCATATCAGCATTTTGTGCTTTTGCTTGATAAGTAATAAAAAGAACTGCTAGTAGTAAAGTTTTGGAAGACATGGTTGTTTATTTTTATCAAAAATGAAATAAACAACAGACCTTAACAATAGAACATTTGTACTAATATTAGCCTACCCTAAACCCATTTATACTTGTGTGCAAGTTGAATAGCTTGAGCCTTTGAATGAACATGCAATTTTTCATAAATTTTCCTCGTGTGCGCCCTTACGGTAAAAGGACTGATAAAAAGTTGTTTAGCAATTTTTTTATAGTCTAAACCTTCGACCATCAATTTTAAAATATCAATTTCACGCTCACTTAATATTTCCGTCTCTCGTTCTTTTACTTGCTTAGCTATTCCAGGCATATTTTTCAACCACAACAAAGTTTTTCTTGCAATAGCTGGGCTCATTGGTGCACCGTTAAACGATAAAGCTTCTTGAATCGCTTCTCCTAAATCAACTGCTGTATCTTCCTTTAATAGATACCCTACTGCTCCAGCTTGGATAGCTTCAAATATTTTATCATCATCATCAAATATACTTAGGACTAAAAAAACGATAGATGGATATTGAACGGAACCAATTGTTATTGCTTCAATTCCATTCATCTGCGGCATATCAACATCCATTAGAATAATCTGAGGAAGCTGATCGGCTTCAAGTAATCTCATTTTCTCAAGAAAGTCTATTCCGTTATTGGCTTCTAAAACAATACAAGCATCAGCCAATGCAGCTATTTTTTGTTTTACAATGGTTCGATTAATTGCCTTATCATCTACAATACCAATTCGTATCATGTTACAAATATGGATTTTATATCAATCTTAAAAAATAGTTCATTTGATTTATTTCTCAGTAATACAAATATTGATACCGCCGGATGATTCCCTACCTATTGAGAAATCAAATTGTATTTCCTCAGCCCTTTTTTTCATATTAAATATACCATTACCCGATGCTTCCATATGAAATGGAAAGCCCACTCCATTATCTATTACAAACAATTTAATTGTATCAGTAGACTTAAACCCTATTATAATTTCAGAAGCCAAAGAATGTTTACAGGCATTTTGCAAAGCTTCTTGCATAATTCTAAATAAATTAAGTGATAATTCAGGAGTAAGCACTCGCTCATTTTGTAAATCCGTTAAAAAATTAACGGAGAGTTGAGGATAATGTTTTGCAATTTTTACTGCGTAATTTTTAAACCGATCAGTGAAATCTACAATAGAAATTTTTTCATGATTCAATACCCAAATCGTCTCTCTTAAGTAATCCATAATGCTTTTAGCATACTCACTTAAACCATTTAATTCATCTGTATCGTTTGATTTCCCTTTTATTTGATCAATACCTGCAATTAGTGCCGTAGTATATGCCCCAATATTATCGTGCAAATCTCTGCTTATTCTGGTTCGCTCATCCTGTATTTTTTGTTGAACTTGAGCAAACTTTTGTTGTTTATATTTATTAAAAAAAATGATTGTCAATGCCGTTAATACATTAAGTAAAATGATTATTAAAACCCAAAACCAAGTGGTTTGCCAAAAAAATGGATGTATCTCTATATAAAGTTGCTCAATTGGGGCATTTACCAGTTTTTGCGGCAATTGGGCTGCTCTTACTTCTAAACGTATATTTTTAGAAGGCAAGTTTGAATAAGTAATTTTACTTTCTTCAGACAATAAATACCAGTTGGTATCAAGTCCAACCATTCTATATTGATAAAATACTTTTTCTGGCTGAAAAGCTTCCTTTAAAGCAAATTCAAAACTGATGGTTTTGAATCCGGCATTTAACTGAAGCTTAGAGAACTTTGTTTCTACATTTTGCCCATCTACTTTTACCTCATTTATTCTAGCTAACACATTTTTTTCATTAATAAAATAATTGTCAGCGTCAATAACAACTAGCCCTAATGAACTAGCAGCTAAAATTTGTCCTTTATCATTTTTTGAAAGCCCACCAAGAAAATAATCAGCAGCTAATATTCCATCATTGGTAGATAAAGTGTAAAATTGGTTTTGCTTTCTATTAAAAATATTAATTCCAGTACTACTTGTTACCCAAATTCTATTTTGTTTATCTTTTGTTATTCCAGTAATAATATTTCCACTTAAACCATTGGCTGTTGTATACTGTTTAAATCCAGTATTAGTGTATTTATAAACCCCATTACTTAATGTAGCTATCCAAATATTTCCATCTGCGTCTTCCTCACATCCTGTGATGATTGTTCTGCTGATCTTATCATCGTTTTTAGCGCTTGAAATAGAAAACAACAATGCTAAATTTTTACTGTATACATCAATACCTAGATTCTTAGAAACCCATATTTGCTTTTGTACATCTTCAAAAAAGGATAAAATATATTTCCCAGTATTTATTTTGTTTTTTGTGAAATCAACAAATGGTATCCATCTATTATCAGCTGTATAAACAAAAAAACCAGATTCGGTTGCTAGATAGATTCTACCAGAACTGTCACAGAACAAATTCAGCACTCCTTCTAATTTTAAATCTGAACTCTTATTTGAGAAATTGTTGATTTGCTTTCCAAGTAAATTGTAAACATAGATTCCCTCTCTATCAACGGCAACCCAAATATTGTTATTCTTATCTATCGTAATTGCACTAATTTTCTTGTTGAGAAAATATGTTTTGAAGGGCCTTTTTTTATTCTTGGTCAAATCAAAAAAATATAATCCCTTAGAAGTAGCTACCCATCTCATTTTATTTACTTCAACAGCCTTTAAAACCGTTGACCCAAATTCATCAAAACTAGTAATACTAAAATTATTAAATGATTGATTGTGAAAAGACAAACCACCATTCGCTGTTCCAACCCATAAATTACTTTGCTTATCCTGATACGTGTAGAGCACACTACTGCCTTGTATTCCAATCGTTTCTACTCGAATTAATTGATATGCATTCTTGGAATTATTAATTTGAAATAAGCCATTATCCGTGCTTACCCAACCCTTCCCTTCTTTAGTAAAATAAATTTGATTGATGGCAGCTTGTAGTTCAACTACTTGTTTTTCCCATTTACGAGTAAGGGTGTTAAAAAAAGCGATTCTGCCGTTCTGCTCTGTTGTATAGCAGTAGAGTATTTGATTTGAATCAATTTCAAATTTTAGCTTATCAGCACTAAAGTTTAAAAACGGAAAATCATAAAATGTTACTTTTGAATTATTAATATTGGAGTAACATTTTTCAATTGTACAGAGTTTCTTTTGTTTTGAATGAAACCCCCAGAGATTTTCTTTTTCATCTATTACTGCAACTACAAATGGGTTTGTAATTGTATCTAAACCAATTATTTCGCCTTTATCATTAATAAATCCTTTACGGCTACTTTTTGATAAAAAAATTCTTCCCGCCTTATCCTTAATTAATTTTGAATAAGGACTATTAATAAAATTTTTCTCATCTGCTGATAAATAATAACGGCTAAACTTACCGGTCTGTTTATTGAGTTTATTTAGTCCATTTCGAGTGCCCACCCACAAAGAACCATTATTATCCTCTTCAATAGAAAGTACAAATTGGTCACTAAGTGTAGTAGAATCAAGTGAGTTTGCTCGGTATTTTTTAAATGATTTCCCGTCAAAACTATTTAATCCGTCTTGTGTTCCAATCCATATTAAACCATCCCTATCTTGAAAAATACAGTGTACACTATTTTGAGAAAGCCCATCTGATACATTGTAATTAATAAATCTATACTGAGCATTTGTATATACAAATGACAGTAATAATAAGATGGTATTTACAAAATAATATTTCAAATCATACAATACATATGCTAACTAAAAGCTTCTTTAACTCTATCAAAAAAGCTTTTTTCTCCTTTAGCAGGATTGGGTTTAAAGTTACTGCTTGAATTAAATTTCTCCAAAGCTTGTTTTTCTTCAGCACTTAAACTCTGCGGTGTCCAAACATTCACATTGATCAATTGATCCCCTCTATGGTACCCTTGAACTTCAGGAAATCCCTTTCCTTTTAACCTGAATATCTTTCCACTTTGCGTACCTGCAGGTATTTTAATCTTTGCTCTGCCGTCAATGGTTGGTACTTCTACTTGTGTACCAAATACTGCGTCAGGAAAAGTAATGTATAAATCGTAGGCAACATTTAATCCGTCCCTATGCAATTCTTCATGAGACTCTTCTTCAATTTGAATAATCAAGTCTCCATTGGGACCACCTCTTTCGCCTGCATTTCCTTTTCCACTCATGCTTAATTGCATTCCTTCCTGAACACCAGCAGGAATTTCAATACTGATTGTTTCTTCACCATAAACTCGGCCTTCGCCTTTACATGAACCACATTTTGCAGTGATTGTTGTACCTTCTCCGTTACAACTAGGACAAGTAGATACCGTTTGCATTTGTCCTAAGAAAGTACTAGTTACTTTTCTTACCTGACCAGAACCTCCACAAGTAGAACAAGACTGAGAACTATTTTTATCCTTTGCACCACTGCCAGTACAAGTAGTACAAACAACATGTTTTTTTACTTTAACATTCTTCGTAACGCCCTTGGCAATTTCTTCATAGTTCAACTTAAGCTTGATGCGCAAGTTAGAACCTCTTGTTCCTCGTTGTCTACCTCCACCACCACGTTGTCTACCTCCACCACCAAAAAAGCTTCCAAACATATCATCGCCAAAAATATCACCAAACTGACTGAATATATCATCCATATTCATGCCTGCCCCACCACCATAGTTTCCTCCTCCAGTTCCCGGACCAAATGCAGCATGACCATATCGATCGTACTTAGCTTTTTTATCGGCATCACTCAATATTTCATAAGCTTCTGCGGCTTCCTTAAACTTTTCTTCTGCAGCTTTATCACCAGGATTTCTATCAGGGTGAAATTGCATAGCCGTTTTGCGGTATGCTTTTTTTATTTCATCAGCCGAAGCAGATTTAGATACACCTAGTATTTCGTAAAAATCTCTTTTTGACATAAATTTTGAATTGGATTATTTTCCTACTACCACTTTAGCAAAGCGAATCAATTTGTCGTTCAAAAAATAACCCTTGGTTACTTCATCAATTACTTTACCCTTCATCTCTTCTGAAGGAGCTGGAATTTCGGTGATGGCTTCGTGCTTTTCTACATCAAAGTCGGTTTGAATACTTTCCATCACTTTAACGCCCTTCTGCTGCAGGTTGCTGCGCAATTTATTAAAGACCAATAAAATTCCTTCTTTTTGAACCGCAATATCTTCATTGCCATTCAATTGCTTCTCTGCCCTATCACAATCATCCAAAACATCTAATAAAGAAACAATTACGTCTTTTCCAGCCGTTTGAATCAATTCCAATCTTTCCTTAGCCGTTCTTCTCCTAAAATTGTCGAATTCGGCCATTAAGCGCAGGTATTTATCCTTTTGTTCTGCCAATTCTTCCTCCAATTTAGCCATTGCGGTCTCTTCAGCTACTGGCTCATTTAAATGGGCAGTTCCAGCTGCAGTTTCGTCAGCATTAATGTCCATATCTGCTGTTTTTTCGGTTGTTTCGCTATTATTCGGTAATTCTTGCTCTTCCATAGTATAAAATATTTGATAGCCTATATAGGCAATAATTTTGCCACGCAAAGAAAAGGGAAAAAATGACAGTTCTAGCCTACTTATATTTGCCGAATGATTAAGGTATACCTGAGAAAAAAAATAGCCCCAAGAATAGCAAACGGACACCCATGGATTTATGGTAACGAAGTAGACCGAATTGCAGGTAATCCTGAACCAGGCGAAATTGTGGAAGTTCGATTTGCGGATGGCAAACTGGCTGGTGTAGGATACTATAATCCCCTATCACAAATAGTAGTCCGTTTACTCAGCAGAAAAGTAGAAGAAATTAACGAAGCTTTTTTTTATCAGCGAATTTTACAAGCCTGGCAATATCGCCAAAAAACAGGTTATACAGAGAATTGCAGATTGGTATTTGGAGAAGCAGATCAACTACCCGCATTAATCATTGATAAATTCAACGATTATTTTGTTATTCAAACATTGGCATTAGGGATTGATATATGGAAACCAGCTATTGTCAATGCCTTAGAAACCATTTTTACGCCAAAGGGTATTTATGAACGCAACGATGTACCAGTAAGAACACTGGAAGGGCTTGAACAACAAAAAGGATTTTTGTCTGCCCCTTTTGATACCAATATCATTATCAAGGAAAATGGATTACAGTTTCATGTTGATATTGAAAACGGCCAAAAGACCGGCTATTTTTTAGACCAACAAGACAATAGAAGAGCCATCCAACATATTGTAAAGGGAGCAGAAGTAATGGGGGCATTTACTTACACAGGTACCTTTGAAATTCATGCAGCACATTATGGCGCAAAATCTGTTTTAGGTATTGATATTTCTGAGCAAGCAGTTGAACAAGCCAATAAAAATGCTGTATTAAATGGATTAGAAAAAATAGTAGCTTTTAAAACCATGAATGCATTTGATGTGCTAAAAGATTGGGGCAAAGATGGACCCATGTATGATGTGGTGATGTTAGATCCACCTGCATTTACAAAGAGCAGAGAAAATATTCAAAAAGCAGTTACGGGTTATAAAGAAATTAATTTAAGGGGAATGAAACTGATCCGTAACGGAGGCTTCCTCGTAACATCTAGCTGTACTAATTTGGTAAACCCAGAATTATTCTTGCATACTATTAATGCCGCTGCTAAAGACGCTCGCAAGCGAATTAAGAAAGTTACTTTTCAAGCACAAGCCAGCGACCACCCAATCATTTGGGGAATGGAAAATACCAACTATTTGAAATTCTTAATTGTGGAGGTTACAGATAGGTAAAATAGCAGATACTTATCTGGCTACTTGAAATTTGCCCGACTCAATAATTCTACCTGAGCGATCTTTTAATTGATAAATGTACAAACCCCTAAAATAATTGTCATCAAAATAAATGGTGAGCTTAGACGCATTCACTCTTTGTGAACTCATTTTTCTTCCCATGAAATTGAATACTTCTAAGGTATAAGATTTGTCTACAGAAGGATCCATTTGAAAATGGATGTATTGGGTTGCAGGGTTGGGATAAAATCGTTGAATTTTGTTATCGGGATTTATAGCAACAGAGAACTCAACGGGGTTACCATTCACTACAATACAACTGCAGCCAATAGCAAAGAATACCCATAAAATTGATCTGTAAAAAATCTTCATTCAACTTATTGTCTAATGAAGTTAAATAGTATTTGGGGAAATACCAAAAATACCCACGGCATTGCCCTTCAATAATATGAAAAACAATGCCGTAGATATACAATTAAATTACAATGCAGCTAATACCGCTTGAATTGCACTAAAATCAGGCAAATCGCCTGGTGTAGGGCAAACTTCTGCATATTGTACCACTCCGTCTTTATCTACAACAAATGCTGCACGCTTGCTTACGCCCATCATTTCAAAAGCAGGAAAAGTTTCATACAATACCCCAAAAGCAGTTGCCGCTTCCTTGTTAAAATCACTTAATAAAGGGAAATTAAGGTTCTGTTCTTTACTGAATTTATCTAATGTAAAAAGAGAATCAACAGAAATACCAAATACTTGAGCATTGGTATTATTGTATAAGGCAATATTGTCTCTTACATTACAAAGTTCAGCAGTACATACACCGGTAAAAGCTAAAGGGAAAAACAATAATACAACTGGCTTTCCTTGTTGCTCTTCTAAACTTACTTTTTGTTTTTCTGTATTAAACAGGGTAAACGCTGGAGCCTTTTGGCCAACTTGAATACTCATTATGATTTATTTTTATGGTTTATAATAATGTCTATTTTAACAGCGCATTCATCAAATAGTTTGGAATCGCTAGGGTTATTCAATGTCCATTTCTGGAACAAATTCAGGAACAATTAGTTTGCCTGCAGTTTTAGCAATGATTTCTTCCACTGAAACACCTGGAGCACGTTCAAGCAATTGAAATCCATCGGGTGTTATGGATAACACAGCCAATTCTGTAACTACCCTTTTTACACATCCCACTCCAGTTAATGGCAAACTGCACTGAGGCAAAAGTTTGCTTTCCCCCTTTGGATTGGTATGCATCATTGCAACAATAATATTTTTGGCACTAGCTACTAAATCCATAGCTCCTCCCATTCCTTTCACCATTTTGCCAGGAATTTTCCAATTGGCAATATCACCTTGCTCGCTCACTTCCATTGCGCCTAGTACGGTCAAATCAATTTTACCAGCCCTAATCATTCCAAAACTTTCAGCACTATCAAAAAAAGCGCCACCAGGAATAACGGTTACTGTTTCTTTTCCAGCATTAATTAAATCTGCATCAATTGCAGTTTCTTCTGGGTAAGGCCCCATACCTAAAATACCATTCTCACTTTGAAAAACCACTGTAATATCTTGAGGAATGTAATTCGCTACTAAGGTTGGAATCCCAATACCCAGATTCACATACATGCCATCTTTTAACTCTTTAGCAATTCGTTTTGCAATTCCAAATTTGTCTAATGCCATAAAATTGACTTAACTAAATAATTGAAATGAATTAGATTTTAGTGGTTCTTCGCTCAATCCTTTTTTCGTAATTGCTGCCTTGAAAAATTCGATGTACGTAAACACCAGCTACATCTACTTCATCAGGATCAATTGCACCAGGTTCTAATAAATGCTCTACTTCTACGATGGTTATATTTCCAGCTTTAGCCATGGAAGTTGAAAAATTTCTTGTCGCTTTTCTAAATACCAAATTACCTGCCTTATCCCCTTTCCAGGCTTTAACAATAGCAAAATCGGCATGAATGGCTTTTTCCATCAAATACATTTTGCCATCAAATTCTCTCAATTCTTTTCCTATGGCAATTTCAGTACCAACCCCTGCAGGTGTAAAATAAGCTGGAATGCCCATTGCAGCCATTTGAATGCTGGTAGCCAATGTGCCTTGTGGCACTAGGTCTACTTCCAATTCTCCGCTGAGTAATTGCTTCTCAAATAAAGCATTCTCGCCTACATAGCTACTAATCATTTTCTTGATTTGTTTGGTTTGAAGCAATAAGCCCAAACCAAAATCGTCTACTCCAGCATTATTAGAAATACAAGTTAAATCTCGAACATTGTGTTTAACTAATGCTGCAATACAATTTTCAGGGATTCCATTTAAACCAAATCCCCCTAGCATAATTGTTGCGCCATTTTTAATATCTGCTGTTGCTTCTATTGCATTGTTAAAAACTTTATTCATTATTTAGTAGGTTGTGTTTTTTGTATAAGCAAAGCCCTTTGTTTGGTAGAAATAGCTTCCATAGAATCAATTAATTCCTTGTACTGTTGAGGGTGAGCTGTGTAATAAGCATAGCTATCATAAAACTTTTTCCTCTCCATACCATAACTACGAAATACCTGGTCGTATAATCGAATATTTTCCTTTGCCAATTTATTCAATGAATCTTTTGAAGTAATTCTAATAAAATACTCATCCACTTTCATTAAGTCCCACATGATTTTAGACATCTCATTAATGGGAACTACTTGTTTAGGAATTTTTTCACCTGCACAAGCAATGGCTAACACAAATAAAAATAAACCAATACTTTTTCTCACTTTATTTCTTCTTTATACTTATTTGCATTGGGTATGTCTAAGAAAGCTAAAATTTCAACTGCTTTCAGCTTTTCCTCAGCGGTACCTTTCTTAAATACCCCAATTAATTCATTTGATTTCCCTTGCATGAAAAACTGAAGTATCATGGTATTTGGATTCTCTTTATTAAATGCGCTTAGTTGAATTAAGGCTTGTAGCATATTTGCTCTGGCTTCATTTTCGTTCTCTATCAATTTATCTAAACCAGATCTGTAATAAGTATGCACTACATCATGTATAAT
>JAGOGG010000161.1 GCA_017996795.1 Sediminibacterium sp.
GCATTTGATGCTGGATCAATCCCTGGAAGAAACTTTAATCCTGGTGATTTTGATACCAGAGAAACCAACAATGATCCTTTGGCATTTACAGAAGTAGGTAAGAAGGGAATTGGCGGAATGGCTATTTCTGATGATGGTCGTTATTTGTACTTAATCAATCTAAACGATCGAAAACTCTGGAGAGTTGATATTGGTGTAAATGGAACTGCTCCTACCCTTGCTTCACAAATTGTTTCTTACAATGCATTTCCTGTTACAGAAGGCAACAGTAGCTTTAGACCTTTTGCAGTTAAATTTTATAGAGGCGCTATTTATGTTGGAGGTGTATTAGATGGTGTTAAACCTGATAACTCAAGTGTAGATAGAAATGAATTAAAAATGGTGGTATTAAAAGTAGATGCAACTGTAACCCCAGGGGCTGAAACATTTACTACTGTTTTAGATGCACCTCTTACTTATAATAGAAAAGCCAATATAAATACTGGCTTTAATGTTAACCATAATACTGATTATGTAGACCCTAATGGAACCATACCTGCAGCTACTGCCAGCCATGGTTCTTGGCATCCATGGGCTAGAACATTTGCTGAATTAACTGTAGTAGGAAACGCAGGAACCGCTATTTATCCTCAGCCAATGCTTACTAGTATTGAATTTAATCCAGCTGATGGATCAATGATATTGGGCTTAATGGACCGTACAGGACATCAAACAGGTAATCAAAATAGAGGAACTGTTGGTACCAGCTTATTCACAGGGAATGCCGCTGGTGATATTTTAAAAGCTAGTAATAATGGTTCTTACACCAGCTTTACTTTAGAAAACAATGGATCTGATGGAACCAATACTTCTGCTGGTGCAGGAAATGGAGAAGGTCCTGGCGGGGGTGAATTTTATTTTACAGACCGCTTTAGAGAAAATATGGGTGGTACACTTGGAATTGGAAATATTACAACCGGAAAAGAATTTATAGACCACGAAGAAAACAGCACAGGTTCAATTTTGAACTTTCCAGGAAAAGAATTAATCAGTACTGCATTTGACCCTATTACCACATGGTACACTGGCGGTGTACGCTATTACAATAACAGCAATGGAGTTGCTTTAAATGGTAAAGTATTGTACCAAGGAAATGATGCTAGTGTATTTGGTAAAGCCAACGGGCTTGGTGATTTAGAAATCATTACTGCACCAGCTCCAATTGAAATTGGGAATAGAGTTTGGTTTGATGTAGATGGCGATGGAATACAAGATGCTGAAGAAATTGGCATTGCTGGCGTTACTGTTAGTTTAGTTCAAGGCTCTACTGTTATTGCAACAGCAACTACTGATTCAGACGGCAACTATATTTTTTCTTCAGATCCTAATGGAGTTAACACTTCATCAGCTAAATATAATGTAACACAAATTCAACCGGGCGCTGCTTTAATTATTCGCATTGCTAATGCAGCAGGAACAAGCGTACAAACACCATTAAGCACTTACGAATTAACTGTAATTAATAATGGAGGATTAGATGTAGATGCAGATTTAAGAGACAGCGACGCAGCCCTTAATGGGAACGACGCTGAAATTAGTATTACTGCAGGAATTGCTGGAGAAAACAACCATACTTACGACTTTGGATTTGTTACCATTGGCGGTGTTGGCGGCGGTGGCGGTGGTGGTGTTGAAAGCAAAAGCTTAGGTGATGCTATTGCATACAGAGTCTTTAACAGAGCTGTAAAAAGCGAGCAAGGACCTGTAGACTATACCAAACTTCCTATACCAGATCAATACAATAGATATGCGGGTGCATCTGTAGGAACAGCATTAAAACTACAAGACATTTTGCCTACCAAATTGTCTAATGGATATAAATCTTTTGTTTCTACTCCTAACGATATTATTTCTATTACTAACGCTAAAGAAATTCTATCTATTGATTTTGTGAGTAATAATGTATCTAAAGCTGTTGCATTTGGTACTAGAACTGTAGGACAGGTGTATGATCATACTAAAGCAATTTGTGATCGATTAAAAGGATTTGAATTGATTTCATTGAAAAAAATCAATGTAAAGGGATACGAGTTAGTACAATACAATTTGAAAAATAATAATGGTGAAATTGAATACGCTACCAGCTTTATCATAGGTGCTGAAAGCGGAAGAAACAACTATACTATTCAATCAAATTGGTTAAATAAAGATTATACCCTAGAAGAGATGATGTACAATATTCAACTTTGGGGTGGGTCGCCTAGCCTTGTGATTGAAATGGCAACAGATATCATCACTCGTTTAAACACAGGATTACCAGTTGTTGCTATTCCAAATACAGCAGGTTTGCCTGGCGCTTATTTTACAGCAGGAAAAAGATCAGATGAAAATGTAACATTAACCTTACAAAACAATTTAACTGCAACCACTGGCTACTTTGAAATTAGCGACAGAGCCAATGAGCAGTCTACTACTCAAGTAAAAAGAACCATTCCTTTTACGGCAAAAGCAAATGGTATTACCACCATTTCTGTTCCTACCAGCGATTTATTTGAATCTACTATTAATTTATTCATCAATGGTAAATTAGAAGATCAGGTATTCATGGCCGATGGTGCTTGGGGTGTAGATTATAATACCAATACAACCAGTCTTAAAAAGTTTGTGGTAACCAATAGTAATACGCCAAAAGCAAAAGATGACTTTAGTGTATTCAGAAATGCAGAAATAGCTGGAACTACACCTGACTATATTACTGTTTATAAGTTATTAAGAGCAGGTGGAACCCCACAAGATCTTAGCAGCTTCAAGTCTTTAAAATTCACTGCTATTGGAAATGCTCCAATCGTAATAACACTGGTAAAACAGTCTATCAAAAATTGGGATGATCAATATAATATTCAGCTACCAATTAGTAACGAAACAAAAGATTATGCTATTGGATTAGAAGATTTTAAATCAAGAGCATTCAACAGCAAAATAGATTTGAAAGACATCAGCTCTATAATCATCACTATAGTTCCTCCAAATAAAGGAAAAAGTACCGACTTGCAATTGGCGGTAAGTAATATCTCTTTCAGCAAAGAAGATATGAACTATATCAATAGCTTGAAAGAGGTAAGCATGAGTGCCTTCCCTAATCCGGTTACTGGCAATAAATTCAATGTTCGCTTTAAAAGTGATAATAGTAAAACGCTTCAATTAAAAATAAGCGATGGAGTTACTGGAAAAGTAATTTTAACCAAGCAAGTAAATGCCATCAGAGGTGAAAACATCGTTCCTGTTGAAATGGAAAACAATGGTGCACAAAAAGTATTGATTATTAATTTAGATGGAACAGGTGTAGATAACACTAAATACAAAGCAACCAAAATACTAGCTGGTAAATATTAAAAATAAATACATGTATTAGTTTTTGATTAATTTATTCACATTTTAAGCCTATTTGCCCCAAAAGAATTATTTCTAAAGGTAAATAGGCTTATTTTTGCGAAAATAAATCAAAAAATATGTCTTTAAGATTTAACGCAATCAGCAGTATTGCCAAAGATGCGGAAACTTCAATACCGCAATTCAGTTCTAAGATTACTGGTATTTTCGGAGAAAACGTATTCACGCAAAAAACTGCTCGTGAATTTTTAAGCGATGAAGCATATAAAAGTTTAATTACCAGCATTAGAGGCGGTAAAAAAATTGATCGCAGTGTTGCGAGTCAAATTGCCAATGGAATTAGGGCTTGGGCAGAAAGTAAAGGTGTTACCCACTATACGCACTGGTTCCAACCATTAACAGGTACTACCGCAGAAAAACACGACTCCTTTTTTACGCTAAAGAGCGATGGAACTGCAATTGAAGAATTTGATGGAGCTGCTTTAATTCAACAAGAGCCAGATGCTTCCTCTTTCCCTAGTGGAGGCCTAAGAGCAACTTTTGAAGCTCGTGGTTATACAGCATGGGACCCTTCCTCTCCAGCATTCATTATGGAAATCGGGAAAGGCAAAACTTTGTGTATACCAACACTTTTTGTTTCATATACAGGTGAATCATTAGATTATAAAGCACCCCTATTAAAAGCAACTGAAGCTTTAAATAAGGCGGCTGTTGAAGTATGCAACTATTTTGATAAAAACGTAACCAAAGTAACCCCTACATTAGGCTGGGAACAAGAATATTTTGTAATTGATGCAGGCCTTGCAACTGCAAGACCAGATCTAGTTCAGTGTGGCAGAACCGTATTTGGTGCTGCTCCTGCAAAAGGTCAACAAATGGAAGACCATTACTTTGGTTCAATCCCAGAAAGAGTATATGCATTTATGAGAGATTATGAACAAGAAGCATATAAACTTGGAATTCCATTACGCACTCGTCATAATGAAGTTGCTCCAGCCCAATTTGAGTGTGCACCTATTTTTGAAGATGTAAATATTGCAGTAGACCATAATATCCTATTAATGGATGTAATGGAAAGAGTAGCCAAAAGGCATAACTTAGTTGTACTTCAACACGAAAAACCATTCGCAGGTATAAACGGTAGTGGAAAACACAATAACTGGAGTTTGGCTACAGACACAGGGGTTAACTTACTTGCTCCTGGCAAAACGCCCAAAACCAATTTAATGTTCCTCACCTTTTTTGTTAATACCATTAAAGCAGTACACGACAATGCAGATATCATGCGAGCAGCAATTGCATCTGCATCAAATGATTACAGATTAGGAGCTAATGAAGCTCCTCCAGCAATTATTTCTGTTTTTGTTGGTCAATATTTATCAAAAGTATTAGCAGATGTTGAAACAAGGGTAGGTACTAAGTTTGACGAACAAGATGAAGCTATTTTAAAATTAGACTTACATCGCAGCATTCCAGAATTAATGCTTGATAATACAGATCGAAACAGAACTTCTCCTTTTGCCTTCACTGGAAACAAATTTGAATTCCGTGCGGTGGGTTCTTCTGCAAACTGTGCCAATGCTATGACAGTTATGAATACCATAATGGCCGA
>JAGOGG010000162.1 GCA_017996795.1 Sediminibacterium sp.
AGAACCCACTTTTGGCGGAATTAATTTGGAAGATATTAAAGCCCCTGAGTGTTTTTATATAGAGCAGCAACTGAAAGAGCAAATGAATATTCCAGTGATGCACGATGATCAGCATGGAACTGCCATAATTAGTAGTGCTGCAATGCTGAATGCATTAGAATTACAAAAGAAAAGAATTGATAAAGTTCGCTTTGTAATTAATGGAGCAGGTGCTGCTGCAATGGCTTGTATTAATTTGTATGTAGCATTGGGTGCCCGTCATGAAAATTTTATTGTTTTTGATAAGGATGGAGTGTTACATCAAGAGCGAACAGACTTGGGCAAGGGACGCGAAAAATTTGCAGTAAAAAAATCGGATTGGACTTTAGCAAAAGCGATGAAAGATGCCGATGTGTTTTTAGGATTAAGCGTAGGAAATGTGGTAACACAAGACATGGTCAAATCCATGGCGAAGAATCCCATTGTATTTGCTATGGCTAATCCCGATCCAGAAATTACATACGAAGATGCTGTTGCTGTGAGGAAAGATATTATTATGGCTACTGGTAGATCCGATTATCCCAACCAAGTAAACAATGTATTGGGCTTCCCATATATATTTAGAGGTGCATTAGATGTAAGAGCAACCCAAATTAACGAAGCCATGAAATTGGCTGCTGTTCGTGCCCTTGCTGAATTGGCCAAAACGGCTGTACCAGATATTGTTAACTTGGCGTATAACCAAAGCAATATGAGTTTTGGTCCATTGTATATTATTCCAAAACCATTAGACCCTCGTTTGTTAAGTACCATTGCACCTGCTGTTGCAAAAGCGGCAATAGAGAGTGGAGTTGCGCAAAAAACAATCACCAATTGGGATGGCTATGTGTTGGAATTAAATAAGCGATTAGGGTTAGATAATCAGTTGTTTAGAGTAGTTAGTAATAAAGCAAGAAGGGATCCTAAACGCTTGGTATTTGCTGAAGCAGATAATTTAAAAATATTAAAAGCAGCAACCATCATTTACGATGAAGGAATTGCGTATCCAATTTTATTGGGTGATCCGGAAAAAATCAATCGAATTGCTGATGCAAATAGCATAGACTTATCTGATATTCCTATTGTAGATCCTAGAAGTGATGCAATGGAATCGAAGCGAGAATTCTACGGAGAATTATTCTTTAAGAAACGTCAACGAAAAGGATTTAATCATCACGAGAGTATGAAAGTGATGAAAGATCGAAATCATTTTGGTTGTATGATGGTTGAAACTGGGGATGCTGATGCAATGCTATCGGGACTTACCAAAAACTATGCAGAAGCAATTAGACCTGCCTTACAAATAATTGGAACAGAAGAGGGAGTCAAGAAAATTGCAGGGATGTATTTGTTGTTAACCAAAAAGGGGCCTTTATTTTTGGCTGATACAACTGTCAATTTTCATCCGACTGCAGAAGAGTTGGCTGATATCACTCAAATGGTTGCTAAAGAAGTAAGAAGTTTTAACTTAACACCAAGGGTTGCTATGTTAAGCTACAGTAATTTCGGAAGCAGTGATTCAGCAGAAGCAAGATTGGTTGCAGAAGCTACCAGAATATTAAAACAAAGAGATCCGAATTTAATTGTAGATGGTGAAATGCAAGGAAGCCTTGCCTTCAATAAAGAAATTCTAAGAGACAATTATCCATTCAGTGATTTAGTAGAACAAGAAGTAAATGTATTGATGTTCCCGAATTTAACTGCTGGGAATGTGGCTTATAATTTATTGAAAGAAGTGGGAGGCGCCGATGCAATTGGTCCAATATTGCTAGGATTAAAAAAGCCAGTACACGTTTTACAATTAGGTAGCAGTGTTCGAAATATTATTAATATGGCCTTGGTTGCTGTGGTAGATGCACAAATGAAGACCAGGGTAGACACCGCTGAGGAAGTTCAAAGAAGTTCTTGGTGGAAAAGCAGAAGAAAAAACAAGAAAACGTCTAACTAATTATAATACTATCTTTAATTTATGAATTTCTTCACCCATTTAGGTAAGTTCTTATTGATGCTGAAAGGCATGTTTTCTAAGCCAGAGAACTTTAAAATGTATTGGAAAGAGTTCATGCACCAATGTGTAGAGATAGGCATGGGCGCTTTACCTATTGTTATTATCATTTCTTTGTTTTTAGGTGCAGTTACCACTATTCAAACTGCTTATCAATTGGTTAGTCCATTGGTGCCACAAAGTACTATTGCACAAATTGTAAGAGATAGTATGATATTAGAGCTTTCTCCTACAGTAGTAAGTATTGTTTTAGCAGGTGTTGTGGGCAGTAAAATTGCCAGTGAATTGGGCAATATGCGTGTGAGTGAACAAATTGATGCTTTAGAAATTATGGGAATTAATACAAAAGCATATTTGTTATTTCCTAAAATATTGGGTGCCTTGGTTGTGGTTCCTTGTTTAATTGTAATTTCTGCGGTACTAGGTATTTGGGGTGGTAGAACTGCAGGCGAATTAGCTGGAATTTTAGCCAACGACACATTTGATATTGGTTTAAGACAGAACCTGAATTTCTTTAACATCAATTTTGCTTTATACAAAGCATATACGTTTGCATTTATCATCAGCAGTGTTCCTGCTTATTACGGTTATTATGTAAAAGGTGGTGCACTTGAAATTGGTAGAGCCAGTACCAGTGCAGTAGTGGTAAGTTGTATTTTAATTTTATTGGCAGATTATTTATTAGCAGCCCTCTTGTTATAAACCGAATATTGGTTAAATTGAAAGATGAATCCTCAGTTTCTTGCCTTCAAAAAAATCATTACTCATCCAATTCGGTTTGCTTTTTTTAAATTAGTAAAACTGCCTGCAGCATTTATTGCAGGATTAAAAGTGGGTTATATAGATGAAGCAAAAACCGTGATTTTAGTAAAGCACGGTTGGATCAATCAGAATCCGTTTAAATCAATGTATTTTGCTGTACAAGCGATGGCTGCAGAAATGAGTACAGGTTTGTTCCCCGTAGGGCAAACCTATAAAAGAAGCCCCTCGGTAAGTATGCTGGTGGTTGGATTAGAGGCAAAATTTGTAAAAAAAGCTACAGGAATAATTGCATTTACTTGTAACGACGGTTTAATGGTTGCAGAAACTATTGAAGATGCTATTCAAAGTAAAGAAGGAAAAACAATTGTATGCAAATCTATTGGCACAAATGCGAATGGAGAAGTTGTTGCGGAGTTTAATATTACGTGGAGTTTTAAATCTAAATAAGTATGAAAATTTCTTTTCATGGTGCTGCTAGAACTGTTACAGGGTCTAAACATTTACTTACCTTAAAGAGTGGTAAAAAAGTATTATTAGATTGTGGACTATTTCAAGGGATGGGAAAAAATACCGAAGAGCTCAATGCAACATTCGGGTTTGATCCAGTCGAAATTAGTTATTTAATTTTATCACATGCACATATTGATCATTCTGGATTAATACCTAAATTGGTAAAAGAGGGATTTAAGGGGACTATTTATGCAACGCCTGCTACTAAGGCTTTGGCTGAAATTTTGTTAGAAGATTCAGCTATCATACAAAGAGATGATACCAAGTTTATTAATAAGAGAAGAGCAAAAAAAGGCTTGCCGCCTTTTGAGCCATTATATGATTTAGAAGATGCTGCTGTTGCTTTATCCTTGTTTAAATTTATTGATTACAATCGTTGGACTAAGATTGATGAGGAAGTCTCCGTTTGTTTTACAGATGCAGGTCATATCATTGGTTCCGCAGCAGTTCATTTAAGAGTGATTGAGGATGGAAAAACAAATAAAATCACTTTTAGTGGAGATGTTGGAAGGTACAATGATGCCATTTTAAGATCCCCGGAAATATTTGATCAAGCCGACTATATTATTTTAGAAAGTACTTACGGAAATAAATTACATGATGAAGTCTTTGGTATTACCGATACTATTTTAAAATGGATGATGCATACCTGTGTGGAGAAAAAAGGTAAATTAATTATACCGGCATTCAGCGTAGGAAGAACGCAAGAAATATTGTATGCACTCAATCAGTTGGAAGTAGAAAACCGTTTGCCGAATATTCCTGTATATGTAGACAGCCCATTAAGTAGGGAAGCAACTGAATTATTAAAACAATTCCCTGAGAATTATAATAAGCGAGTTAAGAAAATTATGGAGCACGATCATGATCCTTTTGATTTTAAAACACTGAAGTTTATTAAAACGGTTGAAGAGAGCAAGCAATTAAATGACAATGATGCCCCTTGTGTAATTATTTCTGCGAGCGGCATGGCAGACGCAGGAAGGGTGAAGCACCATATCATGAAAAATATTGATAAAGAAAGAACAACCATTTTAATGGTTGGCTATTGTGACCCATATAGCTTGGGGGGAAGGTTAACTGCAGGGCAAAAGGAGGTTAAAATATTTGGTGAATTGTATCCTGTGAACGCTGAAATTGGCGTCATGAGAAGTATGAGTGCTCATGGCGATTATGAAGACTTGTGTCAATTTTTATCTTGTCAAAATCCAACTCTGGTAAGAAAATTATTTTTAGTACATGGTGAACAAGATGTCCAAATAGATTTTGCAGCTCGTTTAAGAAGAAAACATTACAAAGAAGTAATTATTCCACAAATGCATGAAACCCATTCATTAGATTAAAAACTTAACTTCATACTGAAATTTTTTGCCATGATAACATTGAATATTAACAACACCCCCTACCAGGTAGATGCCAGTGCAGATATGCCCTTATTGTGGGCGATCAGAGATATGGTAGGTTTAACAGGAACTAAATTTGGCTGTGGAATGGCTCAGTGTGGGGCCTGCACCGTTCATGTAGACGGGAAACCAGTTCGTTCCTGTAGTTTCCCTGTTTCGGCAGCAGTAGGGAAGAAGATTACAACTATTGAAGGGATGAAAGATAAAATTACTGAAGCGATTCAACATGCTTGGGTAGAATTACAAGTACCTCAGTGTGGGTATTGTCAGTCAGGACAAATCA
>JAGOGG010000163.1 GCA_017996795.1 Sediminibacterium sp.
GGCTCACACCTCAGAGAGCTTATTCGTATAGAAAAACAAGAGTTGTTAATACTTGATGATTTGAGTATCCAGGCTTTTGATGCTAGCGGTAGAGCATTACTAATGGATATAGTAGAAGACCGACATGGTAAACGAAGTACTATTATTGCATCACAGGTTCCAGTAAAAAACTGGTACGATGTGATTGGAGAACAAACTGTAGCCGATGCTATACTTGACAGACTGGTTCATCAATCAGTACGTGTAGAGTTAAAGGGGGAATCTTTACGCAAACTAAAAAAAGAAAGCAGCACTGCAGAAACCGAGAAAAATATTTAATCAAAATAGACAAAATAAATCCTACGTTTGAAAAACAATTACAACTAGTTCTTTACCATTTTTTAGGCCTCAATCAATCCATTATTGGAAAGTGTTTCTTAGGGGGTCACATTGTGCTGGCGAATGGGGATCAGATTGTCTGGTATTTACAATTGAAGCAAGTAATAAACCAATAGTTGTTAAACAAGTTATTCAACAGCAAATGAAAATTATGCTCAAGCGCTTATGGTTCGGGATTACTTGGCCTTCTGCTTTCATTACATTTATTTTGGGTATTTGGGTTGCTTTATCTGGTAATTGGTTTAATATAGTCTTTCAAAAAGAGGGAAAGTGGTTTTTAGTCAAATTGATTTTAGTCCTATTACTTTATGGGTACCATTTTTCATTACAATATTTATATACTTTATTAAAAAATAATAAACTTAACTATTCGGCACAACAGATCAGATATTGGAATGAAGTTCCTACAGTACTTTTATTTTCCATTGTATTTACGGTAGTCATTAAAGAATGGCTCAGTTTTTTTTGGGGGCTTTCTGGGTTATTATTACTCATGCTGATATTAATTGGCGGAATTATGCTTTACAAGAAGTTTAGAAATAAATAGGTTAATACAAAATCATTAATGTTTAGTCACTTTTTCTACATTTTCAACTACTTTGTTTACATCAATATTACCCTCTTCTTGACTCATTAGTTTTCCATCAGCGCTAAATACACTAATGATATTTGAATGTGAAAAATCTATGGGGGATATTTTTTTATACTTCATAGCTAAAACGTTGGCAAATTCTTGTGTAGCTTCTTCTGTAGAACGAAGGAAAATCCACTGCTCGCCAACCATACCATTGCTTTTTGCAAAGGCTTTTAATTTCTCAGGAGTATCTGTTTTAGGGTCAATTGATACGAGCACTAATGCAATATCTTCTTTAATTTTTCGAGTAAATTTTCCTTCAATTGCTTTCATTTTACCGACTAAAATAGGGCAAGCAGATTTGCAAGTGGTATAAATCATTACAACCACCAACGTTTTATTTGGTAGATTTTTTAATTGGAGGTCTTTCCCATCTTGATTTGTCCAAACTGAACTTAAATTGAAAATAGAATTTGGTGGGAGTGCTGATCTGTCTTTTTTTACTTCTTTGCAGCTATTCAACAAGAATAGGAAAAGTATACTCGATAGTATGTGCTTCATTTTAATTTAATTTTATTGCGGTATCTTTTGCACACCTAAAGCCTAAATTGCCGATGGTATAATGTGCCTTAATGGAGGTTCTAAGTGCAAAACGCATGAATGCTGCATAGTTCAAAATATCAGTAGAGCTTGTTGCACTTCCAGCACAAAATAATTCTTTGTCATCATATTGGCCAGCTCTAGAATCGTTTGTAGAAAGAATAGAATTAAAATCATCTGTCCATTCCCAAATTAAATCAAACATATTATATACGCCCCAATAATTGGGTTTACTTAATTTAACTTCGTTATACTGTCGATTCTTTTGTAAGTATAAATCGATGATAGCGTCTGAATAATTCTTTTTATTTCGTGCGTTAGCAGTTATTTCATCTGCCATCGCAATAAACTCCCATTCATCTAATGTGGGGAGCCTTTTCCCAACTGCTTTGGCATAGGCTTTGGCTGCAAACCAAGAGACATTGCATACTGGTGCATTCGGTTTTGCGTTTTTAGGTAATTGCAAATCGGAAGGCCAATCTTTTAAATAATTAGAATCTGAATAAAGTGGCTTGATGGCCGACTTTCTCCACTGCGGATTTTTTGTAACAAAGGCTAAATATTCTTGATTGGTTACTGCTCTTTCATCCATTACAAATGGAATAACTTTTGCCATTACGGTGTCAGGTCCATAGAATGGTTTATACTCCCCTCCTGGAATATAAACCATTTTAACTACTGATGTGATGGGAACAAGTGTATCTGTAATTATTTTTTGCTCCTCTCTACCAAGATCATGCTGATTATTTTGGGTGCAAGCGCTGATCAATATAAATAGCAGAAAACAACCCGCGATATCAAATTTTCTTTTCACTTTATTTATTCTTTAGCCATAGTTTTGGCATTAAAAACTTTTGGATTGGCTTCACCAGTAACTTTTAATTTTCCAATTGCTCCCTTGTTAAATGCTCTAGATAGGGAGTGGTCAACCAATACATATTCTCCCGGTACTTCACATTTAAATTCTACGATTACCGCACCACCTGCAGGTATCATGGTTGTTTGAATGTTTTGTGAAATAGTAGTTCCGCCTTCAAGATAAACCCTATCAAATATTTCACCAATTACGTGAAATGATGAAGTTAAGTTTGGTCCGCCATTACCAATAAATAAACGAACAGTCTCGCCTACTTTTGCTTCAATCATATTTGCTCCTAATAACGCACCTTTTTTACCATTAAATAAAACATAATCTGGATTTTCTGCAACCGCTTTGTCGTTGTCAAATTCCATTAAACCTTTTTTAATATTAGACGCTTTTGTATAAAAATCACCTTGCATGATGTAATATTCTTTATCAACTTTAGGCAACCCACCAGCAGGTTCCACTAGAATAAGTCCGTACATGCCATTCCCAATATGCATTGGTACGGGTGGTGCTGCACAATGGTAAACATATAAGCCAGTATTAATGGCTTTGAAAGTAAAAGAAGTTTCCTTGCCAGGTGCTGAAGAACTTGCAGGAGCTCCACCGCCTGGTCCTGTTACTGCGTGCAAATCGATGTTATGCGGTAAAACACTATTTGCATCGTTTTTTAAGTTTACTGTTATTTCATCGCCAACTCTAACTCTTATAAAACTTCCTGGAACAGTATTGTTAAAAGTCCAAAAGGTATAAGGAATACTATCTGCTATTATTCCTTCTATTTCGGTTGTCACTAAATTAACAATCAGTTTTTTTGCAGCACGGTCGCCAATAGGTTTAGGAACTTTCGGTGCTCCAGTGATTTCTGCTACTTCAGGCGTGCCCTCTGCAACAATATTAATTGTATTTTCTGTAGAAGTGTTTCCTTGGTTCGTATTGCAACTGACGATAGCAGTGAGCGCAATAATGGAAAATAAGTGAACTAGAGTTCTAATTTTCATGTGAATAGTTTTAAGATTTAAATTTAGATTTTAAGAGATTTGGACTGATTTGTATGCTGAGCCAGAACCATTGTTGAATTTTATCGGCATTGTTTACAGATTTTAGTAATAGTAATGTTGGTGTTGTTTTGTATAATGAATATCCACCTTGAAGCGTCGTTATTTTATTGATGGTATGATTGTAGCTGATATCTATTTCTGATCCAAGATTCCTATTGAAATATTGGCCAGGTACCATAATAGCTGAGGGACTTTGGAATTGATGTACAGCTACCTGAATATTATTTTTTGCTGAAATTTTATAGTTCCCCTTAATAAAATAATCTAATAGGCCAACATTATTATGCCCATCGGCTACAAAATAATAATCCATTAAACCATAAAATTTATGACCTGTATGAAATAATGGATTGAAAGCCCGATTCTTATTACTAACTGTTCCATAGTTGTTTCCGCTTAGATAGTCAAGGCCAACACCTACTTGTACTTTACTATTCACATTGCGTTGTAAGTAAATTGCAGCTAATATAGCATTGGTAGTTAATCCTCCACTATTATGGCCAGTTTGATAATATCCAGATAAATTTAGTAGCCATTTTGGATGATTGCTTTGATAATATATTCCCATTGTGTGTAAATAATGGGTAACGGTATCTATATTATTAAATAAGGCATTCTGATATCCAATATTATTAACTAAAACAGAAAGTTTTTGGGAAGGGCCTAGTTTGAAATTTACCCATATAGTCTGCATTAATTTATAAGGGTAAGCATTTTTAGTACTATATAAATTACCAGAAATATTGTTGATATTATTTTGGTACAACTGCTTGTAATTCTGATTGTATCCTAAATAACCTTTTAGCGTTATGCCATTGTTTTGAAAATGAATGGAGGCTGCATCATGTGATCTTCCTCCCTGAGCCCAATCTAGTTCTCCAAATATACGTTCATCATCTAGTGAAATCACTTGTCTTCCTACTTGTAAATCCCATTTTTTAGCGATTTTGATTTTTGTCCATGCTTCAAAAAGTGCAAGCTTATTGCCATCATTCTCTATTCCTTGAATCATACTGGCTTGTCCCCAAAGACCAACTGCTTGAGGTGCAATTTTAAAGGTTACTATGTTTTTATATTGATATTCAAAGGAGAAGCGTAAACGATCAGTAATTAATATGGCAGGGTTTTCAGACTTTAAAAGCGGTCTGAAATTGCCATTTCTGATTTCAAACCTTGGTCTGTATTGTGCAGAGATTGTTACTTCTGTATCTGTACTATCTAATTTTTGACCAAATGAAACGGGGACTTTTAGTACTTGTATAATTATTGTGATGACAGCGATTCTTTTAAACATATCCTTAAGATAAAATCATTATGCAAAGGAAAACCTTACTAATGACCTGAAATATGATGTACATCATAAAATGAATTATTTAATCTGTTATTATGCTTTTTTGTAGCAAAGATTAAATAAGTCAGAAATGGCCTAAATTTTGAATAATCACTATGTTCTCGTCAGATTCTTACGTTATTTTTGCATAAACCTATTATTACTATGCAAC
>JAGOGG010000022.1 GCA_017996795.1 Sediminibacterium sp.
GCATTCAGAAAAGTAGAAGGAACAGTCATTTTATTGGTACTCCAATACAACTCCTCTACCCTCGACTGCGTCAACTGCTTATACACAAACACCCCAGATTTGCCATTTCGAATGGTTTGTTCTATTTCGGCACTTGAAGAATAAAAAATTAAGTTTGATAAACTGGTGGTATCATTGATTAGTTGATCAAAAACTTGCTCTTCATCATGAATACTACGAGCCAAATTCTGTTTAACTTTCTCTGGACCAGAATTATAACTAAAATAGTTGGAGAATATAAAAGAGATAGTATACAGCCATGCCGCAGTTATAATTAAATAACCATGCTTGAAAATTGCATTTTTTATACTAGTAAACAACTGTTCAGTTTTTTCTTTTTACCAAATTCCACATTTCGTCCATTTGAGTAAGACTTAAATCAGTCAATGCTAACCCTTTACTTGAAGCAATGGCTTCCATTGATTTAAAGCGTTGAATAAATTTCTGATTCGTCCTCTCTAGGGCCGCTTCTGGATCTATCTGCAAAAACCGTGCGTAATTGATTAAACTAAACAAAACATCTCCAAATTCAGCTTCTATATCTTCTTGACAAGCACTTTTCTCTGCATCCTGAAGTTCTCTAATCTCTTCATCAACTTTTTTCCATACATCCGCCTTATTTTCCCATTCAAAACCAACCTGCTTCGCTTTTTCCTGTATTCGGGCTGCTTTTACAATTGCAGGTAAAGATTTAGGAACCCCCTCAAGAATCGACTTATCTGATTTTCCTTCAGCCGATTTTATCTTTTGCCAGTTTCTTTTTACATCTTCTTCGTCTTTCACTTTAACATCTCCATAAATATGTGGATGTCTTCTAATCAGTTTTTCTGCAATACCGTTTAATACCTCATCCAATTGAAATTGGTTTTGTTCAGTGCCAATTTTAGAATAAAAAACTAAGTGCAAAAAAAGATCACCCAATTCTTCTTTAATACCATTCCAGTCATTGGAATCAATAGCATCTACCAATTCGTACAATTCTTCAATGGTCATAGCCCTAAGTGTATGAATGGTTTGCTTTTGATCCCAAGGGCATTGTTCTCTTAGCTCGTCCATAATTTTCACTAACCGAATAAAAGCATTTGAAACCTTTTCCATAGTATTAAACAATCAAGAATGAAAAGAATATAAAAATCAAAAACAGAATAGCAAAAACAAATGTATTAGTTAACAACAACAAGAAAAACTTAAAAACGGTTTTAGATCGGGATTGGTTGTAAAATTTACGCAATGATTTATACCAGTAAAACATTAACAACAATGCAGCAAAACCAGAAGATATAAAGCCATTCAAATAATTGATGTCTTTATCTGCTTTATATGTATACAAGCCTATTGTAGTAAAAAACATATTCAAGCAAATAATTAAAAATAGAATGATAAAAAATGCAGCATACAAGTGCAGTGTATAAACAATATGATCTGCATAAAAATATTTGCCTTTTCTGGCATATAAAAGAAAAAGAATGAATGCAAAAATGGGTAATGAAACAAATAGCAGTTTGGGGAACTGATGTGTAAACACTTCAAATAATTTTGATTTCATATCACCCCCGTTTGGATATTTCTCTTTTAACTCTAGATTTCTTTTAGTCATTTTTTCAATGAAATAACCATCTCTTTTGTCTTTAGGTAATTTAGCCTGCAATGAATCGTACTCTCGAATTCCGGAGTAACTCTGTTTAAAATTGACAAAATCATTATTTTGGATGGAATCAGTAGTATTTTCAGGTTTCTTATCTTCAATTTTATCTGTTTTAACAGCAAAGAAGAATAAAAAGAAAAACGCAGAAGTGAATATATACAAACGTATAGGATGCAAATAATCAGCCCTTCTACCTTTCAAGTGTTCAGCTGATAAAAATCCTGGTTTCAACAATAATGCCTTCATTGTACTGAAGAACTTCCCATCAAAGTGAAATAAATCAAATACAAAATGCGCCAACATATGCCTGAATTTTTCCCTTGGTTCTATGTTTTCTTGACCACAGATATGGCAAAAGCGACCATGGATGACTGCATTACAGTTTAAACAGGTTTTTTCTTCGCGTTCTTTTATATGAGACAAAGCTTATTTTTTAACTAAAATAAGCAATTAGCTGCTTGTATGGATTACCCATTTAAGATTGTATTTTTGAATAAAGAGAATAAATGAAGTGGCTGTTAATTATTTGCACCCTATTAATAGGGAATTCCCTTTGGGGGCAATTCTATTTGAATGATATCATTGGATTAAAAGTTTCGCAAGAAAAATACCAATTGATGAGAAAAAATAAAATAAAGAAAATTACTGCAAATAGCATAGAAGCAGACGGTTCAAATACAAAAGGATTCCTATTAAGCCAAGAATTACAAACTGATGGCAAAAAAATGGTCAGTACAATCGCTAACTTATCTAGCCCTTTAGAGAAAATCACTAATATATATGAATTGAGCAAACTCAAAAGAACATTTGTAAATAGAGCTAGCATAGAAACAAAAACAGAATATAGCTACAATGAGAATGGCCTATTAAATAAAGTAGTCTCTACCACAATAGATTCTGTTCAAAAAACACCCATTTCAGAAATTCATCTTTGGCAATACCAGGCAAATGGCCTACCCAGCAAAATGATCAAACTAACAGATGGCATGGACACAGTTCAGGTTGAATTTGTAGCAGATAGTACTGGGCTAGTTATTGAAGAGTATTGGTTTAAAAAAGGGAAAAAAATAGAAAGCTACTATTATTACTATTCCAATAATCAATTAACAGATGTTGTAAGATTTAATTTAAAAGCCAATCGCTTGATTCCTGATTATGTTTACGAATACAACCAACAAAATCAATTAATCAATATGATACAAGTCAGTTTTAATGGAAGCGCAGTGGTTCATTGGACTTATACTTATCATACTAATGGCCTAAGAGAAACAGAAACTGCCCGAGACAAAGAAAAAAATATTATCGCAAAAATCATTTATAATTTTGAAAGACAATAATTCCCCCTCCACTCCTATTAAAACAGCCATCCTTTCGTTTGGAATGTCTGGCAAAGTATTCCATGCACCATTTATACATCATCACAATGGATTTGAATTAACAGGTATAGTAGAGCGTACTAAAAACTCAGCATCAGGATTTTATCCAAATACCAAAATATATAAAAGTGTAGAAGAGGTTTTAGATGATAATTTAGTTGATTTGATTGTTGTAAATACGCCAACCCATACTCATTTTGAGTTCGCAAAAATGGCATTGGAGAAAGGAAAGCATATTGTAGTTGAAAAAGCCTTCACAACAACAGCTGAAGAAGCGTCTCAATTAACAGAATTGGCAATTGAAAAGGGCTTGGTACTTTCCGTTTATCAAAACAGAAGATGGGATAGCGACTTTAGTACTGTAAAACAAATTATAGACGATCAAAAAATTGGAGCAATTATTTCTGCGGAATTTCATTTTGATCGATACAAAGAAACCATTAGTCCAAAATTACATAAAGAAACCCCTAATGCAGGAGCAGGCCTACTATTAGACCTAGGCCCGCACTTAATAGACCAGGCAATATTTTTATTTGGCATGCCACAAGCAGTTATGGCAGATATCAGAACGGTTAGACCCAATTCTTTGGTAGACGATGAATTTACACTGGTTCTGTATTATGATCAATTGCGTGTTACGCTAAAAAGTAGTTTAATGGTTAGAGAGCCTTTACCTGCTTATATACTCCATGGAACCAAGGGTTCATTTTTAAAATCAAGAGCAGATATTCAAGAAGCAGCTCTTATTCGAGGAGACATTCCCTATTCACTTAATTGGGGACAAGAACCAGATGCAGAAATGGGCTATTTGCACACCCAATTCAACGGAGAACTAATGAAAGGAACAATACCAACTTTAAAAGGCAACTATGGTGCTTTTTATGATGGCTTATATGATACCATCGTACATAAAAAACCATGCTTAGTTAGCGGACAAGATGGATGGAAAGTGATGAAAATAATAGAAGCTGCACAATTAAGTAATAAAGACCAAAAACTGATCCCAATTCATCCTTAATCGTTGGCTATAATTTTAGACTTATCCCAGGCATTATCAGGCACGTGCTCTATGAATTGTTTGTCTTCGGCTAACAGTCTTTCTTGTTGTGCAATTTCTTCCTTTACGTTCTGAACATAACTATCAGAATTATGTCGATGTTTCGACAACTTCTGAAGTGCTTGGTTATCATGTGATATAAAATCATTGGCTTTCCTTAAACTGGTATACTTTCTAAAGCCCAATTCACTCAAAATATCAACACCCATGTAAACTGAAGCGTGGATAGACTCTCGGTATATATTTTCGACTCCATTATCAATCAACTCATACGCATCAGTTCTATTTTTTGCCCTAAAAAATAGCTTCAAATGAGGATAGTGCTTTGCAACTAATTCAGATAACTGTACATTTTTTTCAGGTATGTCTAGTGCAGATACTAGAATTTTAGCTTGTGATGCTCCAGCAGCTTCTAAGATATTTAAACGAGTTACGTCGCCAAAAAAAACGGTAAAACCCATTTTTCGAAGTAACAATACCTGATCGCTATTGTTATCTAAGATGGTTGCCTCAATGCCATTTGCTCTCAAAAATCTACCTAGTGTACTTCCAAAATGCCCAAAACCAGCGATGATGATTTCATTGTGTTCTTTTGGATCAACTTTATACTCATTGTCTGATTTCTCTTTTTTAAATAGTTTGCCTGAGATATATTTTTCATCGATAAACAACAATATTGGAGAAATAATCATACTTACTGTTATCACCGCCATATAAAAATCTAACATGGGCTTATCAATCATGTTGAGATTTCCAATTGATCCTAACAGAATGAAAGCAAACTCTCCAACTTGAGAAAGTAATAGCGTAAACAATATTTTCTGTTGAGTTACCAGTTTAAAAGATATTGCTACTACATATAGTACAACCGATTTTATAATCATGAAAAGTACCACTGCCAATAATATTTTTACTGGTTGATTTACAATTAATCCAAAGTTGATGGTAGAACCTACCGCTGAGAAAAACAACCCTAATAAAATCCCCTTAAAAGGCTCTAGATTGCTTTCTAATTCATGTCTGAATTCACTATTGGCCATCAATACTCCAGCCAAAAATGCCCCTAATGCAGCACTAATGCCAGCTAAATCCATCAGCCAAGAAACAGCAATAACTAAAAACAGTGCAGAAGCAGTAAAAAGCTCTCGCATATGTACTTTAGCAATCCAATGGAGTAATGGACTAAATACAAATTTGCCAAGAAAGATAATTGCGGTAACTGCTACAACAATGGTAATAGTAGGATACTGATCAATCACACCTAAAAATCCTTCTCGAATATTTTTGACCTCCTTTTCAGTTGTTGCTAATAGTGGTATAATGGCAAGGATGGGAATCACCGCTATATCTTGAAACAATAATACTGCAAAGGAAGATTTTCCTGCATGCGTTTTGTCTAGGTTTTTCTCTTTTAAGGTTTGTAATACAATAGCAGTTGAAGACATCGCAAATGTGAGCGATAATGCTATAGAAGTGTTCACATCAATCCCCTTAATAAAAAAGAAAAAGAAAAAAAATAAAGCCCCGGTTAATACCATTTGCATACCCCCCATCCCAATTATTCTCTTTCTTATTTTCCAGAAAGATGTTGGGTTCAATTCTAACCCAATTAAGAATAACATCATAACAACGCCAAATTCTGCAGCATGCATAATATCTTCCCCCTCGTTACCTATAAATCCAAGAACAAAAGGTCCAATAACTATTCCGGCGATAATATACCCGAGCACACTACCAATACCTAATTTTTTGGCAATTGGAACAAACAGTAATGCAGCCCCTAAAAAGATCATTGCATTTTGTAAAACTGATGCTCCCATTGGTCTGCGTTTAGTTGATTAAAATTCTCTAGCTCTTTTAACTTATTAATATCAATTTGCTCATTCATCAAAAAATGTACGATTTGTGTGTAACGAATCATAAAATCTTCAATTTCGGAAATGCTTAATTTATTTGCACCAGGAATAATAAAGGGTGGTAAATAATCCATTTGGCATAAATGTGCTGTTTGATCGAATGAATTTAAAAAGTCTCGATGCGTGAATCTATTTCTACCTTCTTTTTGATAAACATTAAATCCACCCCCAGAAGATATTACATTCATTACCCATTTACCAGACAGTTTATTCCCATTGGTACCATAAGCCCATCCATATTCTAGTACTAAATCAAGCCATTGTTTCATCAATGGAGGACAGTTATACCAATAAAAAGGATGTTGCCAAATGATGATATCATGAGCTAGTAATTCTGCTTGTTCTTTTTCTACATTAATATTAAAATCTGGATACAATTCATACATATCCCTGAACGTAATATTTTGAAGTTGCTTAACTCCTTCTACCAATTGAGCGTTCACTCTACTATCCTCAAATCGAGGATGAAAAAACAATATCAAAATTTTTTTATTAGCCATATATCTGCACAAACTGAATTACTACAATTTAAGTTTATTTGAACGATTAACCAATTGAAGCACTGCAAAAACTGGGCCTATTGCAAGAATAGTCCATACATAATAGAATGGAAGATATTTTAACATTTGTCCGGTGAATTGAATACTCAATATGGTTATTAAAAAACCGATGCTATTGACCAATGTTAACGTACTACCCCTTAATTCAGCTGGCGCATTGGCTGCTACCAAACTAGAAAACATGGGAGAATCAGCTACAACAAATATTCCCCAAAAAAGTAAAAAAGCAATGTATAATTCATTAGATGCATAACAAAAAAACAGAGGGAAACATAAACAGCAAGCACCAGAAACAGTCACAGCAATTAATGCTATTTGATGCCCACTCAACCGATTAGACAATATACCACTAATAAAACAGGCCAGTGCGCCAAATCCAATAATACTAAATGATAGTATTGAGTAATTATAATCGAGGCTATTTAACTTTTGAGACAGCATTAAAGGAACAAAGGTCCAAAAAGTGTACAGCTCCCACATATGACCAAAATAACCCAATGCATATTTTCTTAATAATGGAATTCGGAAAACATTGCTTAAAGCAGCAAATTGAATTTTCCCTAATTTCTTGCGATAAGGACCATCTTTCACTCCATAAAACAATATACTACCTCCTAGAATAGACAAGCCTGATGTGGTATATGAAACATATTCCCAAGACTTCTGTATAGACAATGCTTTAATCAAATGAGGAAATGCGGTGCCCAATACCAATGCCCCTACTAAAAAACCTAAAGATTTTCCTAATCCTTTTTCAAAATAATCAGCGGCTATTTTCATACCAACCGGATAAATTCCTGCAAGAAAAAAACCTGTTAAAAACCTGCAAATCAATATATCATTACCAGTTACCCAACTTATTGTAATGAACATATTAAACAAGGCAGACAATATTGCTGAAAAAAGGAAAACGATTGAGGGAGAATGCCGATCTGCAAAAGCAAGTGCAGCAAAAACAAGCGTTCCTATAATGAATCCAAATTGTACAGCACTGGTTAAATAAACTACAAATTGATCATCCAAATTTTTAGCAATAGCCATTTCTGTCATAACAGCATTTCCAGCAAACCATACTGAAGTACAAAAAAACTGTGCTAGAATGATAATGAACAAAATTCGATTCATGTGGCAAAATATTCAAATAAATCAGTTGGCGAGCAAAAACAGGCCCTTAGAGCGAAACTTTTTATAACTTGTTACAAATATTCAAATATGTACAAACAACTGAGGGTTTTAATTTGCCTACTCATTTTAGGCATGGCTGCTCAAGCTCAAAAGAAGCAATTGAGCCCAGAAGATTATGGCAAATGGCAAAGTCTTGGACAAACTGAAATATCCCCTAATGGCGCATGGATTGCCTACCAAATAATGGTACAGGAAGACAATGATAGCTTGTATGTTGCAAATCGCGCTACCAATAAATCATTTAAACTGGCATTTGCAAGTACACCGGAATTTTCAAAAGACAATCAATGGCTGGCTTATAGAATTGGATTGCCATTTAAGGAAGCTGAAAAATTAAGAGACCAAGGTAAACCCATAGAATATAAAATGGGATTATTAAATCTTACTACAGGCAAAATTGAAACCATTTCAAATATCAGTCGATTTGGGTTTTCAAAAAATGGAAAAATGTTGGCTGCTTATTTAACGCCCCCCAAGGAAAATAAAGACAAAGGAAGTGTTCTTTTATTGAAAAATATGGCTGATGGAAGTACTAGAACAATCGGAAATGTTACTGAGTATGCATTTAATAAAAAAAGTGATTACTTAGCTTATATAGTGGAATCATCAAATGCAGCGGGTAATTCGGTAGAACTTTTTAATTTAAATACCTATACACTAAAGGTTATAGCGAGCGACACGTTGAAATTTTCAAAATTAAATTGGTCAAAAGAAGGTGATGGTTTTTCTTTTTTCAAAACATTTAAAAAAGAAGATTTTGAAGAGGAGAACGCGCAGGTATATAGTTGCACTAATTTAAATAATCCAACCATATCGGTTTTTGACCCTTTAAAAACAATCAATTTCCCTGTTGGAATGAGGGTATTCAATGGCTCTACGCTAAGAATGAGTGATGATCTCTCCTCCGTATTTTTTGGCATTAAAGACTGGACTGTTAAACCTAAAAAAGAAGATAAAAAATCAGCGGATAGTTCAAAAACAAAAGCGGATAGTCTAAAAACAGTTGCTGCTAAATTGGCACTTAAATCGGACAATAAATTAGCAGATGTTTGGCATTGGAAAGATGCTGAAATACAACCACGTCAAAAAGTAACTTATATCCAAGATAAAAATGCCAGCTATTTATCGGTTTGGAATACAGGCAATAATCAATTTTATCAATTAGCAACAGAAGCATTTCCGAACGCCACACTAAGCGGCAATCAGAAGATGGCAATAGTAGCAACAGATAAAAAATACAAGCCAGCTTTTAAAGAAGATTATGCCGATTTTAGTTTAGTAAATGTAAAAACAGGTGCAAGTAAATTACTGTATACCCGATTACAAGCAGGATTCTACACATCCCCTCAGACTTCACCTGATGGTAAGTATTTGATTTATTTTAAGGATAAAAATTGGTTCACATATAATATAGCAACTGAACAGAACACCAATATCACAGGTACCATTAAATCAAATTTTTGGAATACCCGTGACGACCATCCTGCAACCAAGCCTCCATTCGGTTTAGGTGGATGGATAAAGGGCGATAAGGAAGTATTATTGTATGATGAATACAGTATATGGGCAGTTAGTCCTGATGGATCTAGTGCAAGAAAAATTGCAGATGGAGACAAAGAAGAAATTGCGTTTCGTGTTACCAGGGTTGAATTTGAGGAAACCTATTTAGATGATTCCAAGCCTATTTATTTTTCAGCTTATGGAGATAAAACGAAAAAATTTGGCTATCACCAATACGAAAATGGAAAAACGAGCAAATTAATATTTGAAGATTTGCAGGTGAGTAGACTTGCTAAAGCGCAAGATGCAAATGTATTTAGCTACATCAAACAAGATTACGACCTCTCCCCTGAATTATATATTTCTGACAATTTCACCAAAGAAGAAAAAGCAGCAACAACCAACCCTCAACAACAAAATTATTATTGGGGTAAAAGCAAGTTGGTTTCATTTACAAATAAGTTGGGTAAAAAAATGCAAGGAGCATTGTACTATCCTGCCAACTACGAACCAGGTAAGCAATATCCAATGATTGTTTACATGTATGAAATCCTATCAAATAACGTACACAATTATGTAGCCCCAAGTATCAGAAGGGCTTACAATACCACCAACTACACTACCAATGGCTATTTTGTTTTTCAGCCCGATATCGTTTATGAAACCAACGATCCAGGAATGAGTGCAGTAAATTGCATAGTACCTGGTGTAAAAGAAGTGTTGAAAACAGGGATGATTGATGCCAGCAAAGTAGGAATTATGGGGCATAGTTGGGGAGCTTACCAAACTTCTTTCTTAATTACCCAAACAGATATTTTTAAAGCTGCTATTGCTGGAGCTCCTTTAACCGATTTAATAAGTATGTCTCTTTCTATCTACTGGAACAGTGGAACACCCGACCAGAAAATTTTTGAAACCAGTCAAGGTAGATTTGATGGTCCTTGGTATGAAAGAACTGAAGCCCATATTCGCAACTCACCTATGTTTAATGCCAGTAAAATAAAAGCACCTTTATTGGTCACTTTTGGAGACAAAGACGGTGCGGTTGATTGGCACCAAGGGATAGAAATGTACGGTACCATGCGTAGAATGGAGAAACCATTTGTAATGTTGGTTTATGCCGACGAGAACCACAATTTCACTAAAAAAGAAAATCAGATTGATTATCAAAAAAGACAGAGAGAATGGTTTGATCATTATCTACTGGGTAAGCCTGCAGAGAAATGGATTACAGATGGAGTTAGTTATATAGATCGCATGAAAGAAAAAGAAAAAGAAGCACCAAAAAATTAATACCCAACTTGGTATAATCATTCATCAACAATTGTAGCAAATGAAAAATGATTCATTTGAACCATCCGTTTATTTGAATCCGTTAAAACTGGCTTTTAAAAAAGCAGCAAACAAGCAGAATGCCATTGGTATGAAAGCTTATATGCTGAACCAGTTTGAGTTTTATGGAATAAAGACGCCCGAAAGGGATGCCATCGTTACTTCCTTTTTAAAAACAAATCGGATTCAAGAAGAACCGTTGCTGAAAGAAGTGGTGCAATACATGTGGGACCGAGAAGAAAGAGAATGGCAATATGCTGCTATAGATGTTTTTAAATCTCATCGACTTTTATGGAAATCAAGATCGATTCAATTGATTCAATATTGCTTAACCCATAAAAGTTGGTGGGATACCGTAGATGGTATTGGGAGTGATTGGATACCTACCTATTTTTTGATATTTCCCGAAAAACAAATTTCTGTTACCCAAAAATGGAATCGGTCAAATAATATGTGGTTACAAAGAAGCTGCATCTTGTTTCAACGATCTTATAAGAAAAATACCAATATTCAATTATTGTCTGAATACATTCAACAGCACCAATTATCAAAAGAATTTTTTATTCAGAAAGCCATTGGATGGGCTTTGAGAGAATACAGCAAAACCAATCCAGAATGGGTGAAATCATTTGTTGAAAGCCAAAATTTAGCCCCATTGAGCAAGAGGGAAGCCTTGAAAAAAATAAATATTTGAGCCCTATTAAATTTAAATTGTAAGATAAAAAGTACTCAATGAAAAATATTATTGTATTACCGATTGTGCTATTTTCTTTGGTTTCTTGCAATCAATCTAGCACTGAAACTGATTTTAAAAAAATTGATGTGAAATACCCGATTACACAAAAAGATAGTTCTGTAAAAGATCTTTATTTTGGTACCACTGTGGCTGATCCATATCGTTGGATGGAAAATGATACTGCAGCCAATACCATGGAATGGGTGAAAGCAGAGAATGAAGTAACTGATGGATATTTAGCAAGTATACCTTTTTTACCAGCCATTCAATCGAGATTAAAAGAACTATGGAATTACGATAAATATTCTGCCCCATTTAAAGAAGGTGATTACAATTACTATTCTAAAAAAACAGGTTTGCAAAATCAAGCGGTCATCTACCGTCAAAAAGAGGGGCAAAAAGAACCAGAAGTATTTTTAGACCCCAATACTTTTTCTTCGAATGGAACTACTTCATTAGGAGGTATGAATTTTTCTACAGATGGATCTTTGTGTGGTTACCAAATTTCGGAAGGTGGTAGCGATTGGAGAAAACTCATTATACTAAATACGATTACCAAAGAACAAATTGGTGATACATTATTTGATATAAAATTTAGTAGTGTAGCTTGGAAAAAAAATGAAGGCTTTTATTATAGTAGTTATGATAAACCAAAAGAAGGGAGTCAGTTAGCAGGTAAAACTGATCGTCATAAATTATACTACCATCGCTTGGGCCAACCTCAAAGTCAGGACCAGCTTGTATTTGGAGGAGAAATCACTCCAAGAAGATATATTGGAGCAAGTGTGTCTGAAAATGAAAAATGGCTATTCATTTTTGCAGCCAATAGCACGTATGGCAATGAGTTGTATGTGCAAGATCTAACCAAGCCCAATGCGCCAATCATTCCAATTGTAAAGGATATGGCTTCTTCTGTTAATCTTTTTGATGTGGATGACCAATATTTTTACATTCAAACAGATAAAGGAGCACCTAATAGTAAAGTAGTGATTGCTCCATTAAACAAACCCCAATCTGAAAATTGGATCGATTTAATTCCAGAACAAAAGGAAGTGTTATCGGTAAATACAGGTGGTGGAAATATTTTTTGTAGCTATTTAAAAGATGCTATTACCAAAGTATTACAATATGATATGAAAGGTAATAAAATAAGAGAAGTTGTGTTACCAGGTTTGGGTACCGCTAGCGGTTTTAATGGAAAGAGAAAAGAGAAAACAGTATTCTACAGTTTTAGCTCTTATACTACGCCTTCTACTATTTATAAAATGGATATCGCAAGCGGAAAAGCAGAAGTGTACAAAAAACCAACACTCCAATTTAATTCTGACGATTACGAATCTAAACAGGTCTTCTACCCTTCCAAAGACGGTACTAAAATTCCAATGATGATCACCTACAAAAAAGGCATCAAATTGGATGGCAATAACCCCACCCTCTTATATGCATATGGTGGTTTTAGTGTAAGTATCACTCCATATTTTAGCACCAGTGATATTATATTACTTGAAAATGGTGGCATTTATGCTGTTGCTAATTTAAGAGGTGGTGGTGAATACGGAGAAACATGGCATAACCAAGGTATCAAAACCAAAAAACAAAATGTTTTTGATGACTTTATATATGCAGCTAAATATCTAAAAGACAATAAGTATACTAGCAAAGAGAAATTAGCTATACAAGGTGAATCAAATGGAGGTTTATTAGTTGGAGCAACCATTACTCAACAACCTGATATTTGTCAAGTAGCATTCCCCTTTGTGGGCGTTATGGATATGTTGCGCTACCATAAATTTACTGCTGGCGCAGGCTGGGCTTATGATTATGGAACAGCAGAAGATTCCAAAGAAATGTTTGAATATTTAAAAAGTTATTCGCCCGTACATAATGTAAAAGAAGGAACCAATTACCCTGCAACATTAATCATGACTGCCGATCATGATGATCGAGTAGTACCTGCACATTCTTTTAAATTTGCTGCTAATTTGCAAGAAAAACATAAAGGAGATAACCCGGTTTTAATCAGCATTGAAACCAAAGCTGGTCATGGTGCTGGAATGTCTACCGAACAAACGATTAAGGCAGAATCCCATAAATGGGCATTTATGTTTTACAATTGTAAAGTAACTCCAAAAAAATAAGCGAATCAGGAAATTATTACAACAAAAAACCCATGCAAGATATATCCTGCATGGGTTTTCTATAATACTATAATCAATTACATTTTCTTTGCGTCTTCAATAAACTTGGCCAACCCAATATCAGTTAATGGATGTTTTAATAATCCAACAATTGAATCCAATGGGCAGGTACAAATGTCTGCACCCAATTCAGCTGCTTTAATAATATGTAAGGGACTTCTGATTGAAGCGGCTAAAATTTCTGTTTTGTATTGTTGTACATCAAAAATATGACGCAATTGACCAATCAAATCCATACCATCCCAACCACTGTCGTCTACACGACCAATAAAAGGAGATACATATGATGCACCTGCTTTAGCGGCTAAAATGGCTTGTCCAGCAGAAAAAATTAAAGTGCAGTTGGTTCTGATACCATTATCAGTAAACCATTTAATTGCTTTGATACCATCTTTAATTACTGGAACCTTCACCACAATATTTGGATGTATTGCAGCTAGTTTCTTTCCTTCTTCTACCATGGTAGCAAAATCGGTGGAAAGCACTTCTGCGCTTACGTCTCCGTCTACTAACTCACATATTATTTTATAGTGCTGTGCAATTGCTTCCTCTCCTTTTATGCCTTCTTTGGCCATCAAAGAGGGGTTGGTTGTTACACCGTCTAATATCCCTAAGTCGTTTGCTTCTTTAATTTGGGCTAAGTTGCCGGTGTCAATGAAAAACTTCATATATGTATAATTAAAAAAAATATGGCAGGCTACTCACATCGCACCGCTACAACCGCTTATCCTTGCTGCATTCCTGCCCTGGGGAGGTTCAGCAGGAGCTGGTCGTGCAAGACCTGCCACACCGCAAAAGTAAGGATTGAATGCTTACCTTTGAAAAAAAATATTTATGGGTGTAGCAGATCAATTAGCACAATTAAAAGCGGAAAAAGCAGCTGCCAATTTAAAAGAAGGGCAAGATTTTTTAGCAAGCAATAAGCAAAAAGAAGGCATTGTAGAATTGCCAAGTGGGTTGCAATACGAAATCATTACAGAGGGTGTAGGGCCTAAACCAGCAGCTCACAATGAAGTAACTTGTCATTACCATGGAACACTAATTAACGGAACCATTTTTGATAGTTCTGTTCAAAGAGGTCGCCCTGCTTCCTTCCCATTAAATATGGTAATTAAAGGTTGGACAGAGGGATTACAGCTCATGCCAACTGGAAGCAAATGGCGCTTTTTTATCCCACCGCATTTAGGTTATGGCGATAGACAAGTGAGTGCTCAAATAGGACCAAACAGTACATTGGTTTTTGAGGTTGAACTAATCAGTTTTATATAACTAGCTTATAGAAACTCGCTGAGTTCTAACCAGCGAGTTTCTTTTTCTTCCAATACTTTTTCTATTTGTACCAACCGATCGCTTATTTTTTGAATGATTTCAAAAGAAGCAGTACCCGAACTCAATTCATTCGTTAGGTCTTGCTTTTCTTTTTCTAAAATGGGCATTTCCTTTTCTAATTGTTCAAATTCCCTTTTCTCTTTAAAACTCATTACTTTTTTAACAGGCGCTTTGGGTATTTCAACTTTTGCTGTTACAATATCTTCAGTGCTCGCACCCTTTCTTTTACCTGCTTCTAATGCATCCCATTTATTGTCTTTCTTTTCATTCTCCTTCTGCCAGATTCTATACTGTGAGTAGTTTCCGGGGAAATCCCTTACTTCCGCATTGCCTTCAAAAACAAATAAGTGATCTACCAGACGATCCATAAAATAACGATCGTGCGATACTATTAGAACACAACCTGGATAATCTACCAAGAAATTTTCTAACACAGCCAATGTAGGAAGATCAAGATCATTGGTAGGTTCATCCAATATTAAAAAATTGGGATTGGTAAATAACACCACCAATAATTGTAATCGCTTTTTCTCTCCCCCACTTAATGAATTCAAATAAGTGTATTGTTTATCTGGCGTAAACAAAAAGAGTTCTAAAAACTGAGCAGCACTTAAAGTGGTACCATCTGCTAGTGGAAAGTTTTCGGCAAATCCTTTTACATATTCAATTACCCGAATATTTTCTTTAAAAACCAACCCTTGCTGAGAAAAATTTCCAAATACGACCGTGTCGCCAATATTAATTTTACCACTGTCCGCAGACTCTAATCCTTGTAGAATATTTAGAAAAGTGGACTTCCCTACTCCATTCTTACCAATAATACCAATACGTTCCCCCTTACTAAAATTGTAATCAAATCCTTTTAAAATAGGCAAGTCTCCATAAGATTTATACACTTTTTTCATCTCCACCACTTTACCACCCAACCTGCTCATTTTTACTTGCAGTTGTAACTGTGCATCTTCTATTTTTTGCTTGGCCCTTGCTTCTACTTCGTAAAAATTATCTTGTCTGCTTTTACTTTTAGTAGTTCTGGCTTTAGGTTGCTTTCGCATCCACTCTAGCTCTTTGCGATAAGTATTTTTAGCTTTGTCAATACTGGCTTGTTCACTCTCTAATCTGGCAGCTTTCTGCTCCATATACTGTTCATAATCCCCCCGATAAACATATAAATTCTCCCTTTCCAACTCCCAAATTTCATCGCAAGTAGCATCTAAAAAATAACGATCGTGACTCACCAATAAAAGGGTTACTTTTTCTTGGTTTAAATAATGTTCTAGCCACTCAATCATTTCTACATCTAAATGGTTGGTTGGTTCATCCATCATCAACAAGGTATGCTGATGTGCAAAACCAATATCAATAAGGGTTTTAGCCAATGCCACCCGCTTTCTTTGGCCACCACTTAATTCTTTAACTGGATTGGTTAAATGGTGAATATTGAGTTTGTCTAAAATCTGTTTAACCTTGGCCTCAAAATCCCAAGCGCTTAAATCGTCCATGGCTTCTATGCCCTCCGTAATGCCAATGGCATCCTCGGCTTCTATGGCTGCTTCATACTTTTTAATGGCAGTAATTACAGGATGGTTCAGGTGAAAGATATTTTCTAACACCGACCAAGACTCTTCAAATTGAGGATCTTGCTCAAAAAGTGCCACCGTAACGTCTTTATGGATCCAATATTTACCAGAATCAGGGGTCTCTAAACCCGCTAGAATCCTTAACATGGTTGACTTCCCGATTCCATTTCTGGCAATTAGGGCTATTTTATCGCCTTCGTTAATATGAAAGGAAATATTACTGAAAAGTGGATTAATACCATAGCTTTTGGTTAATCCTTCTACCGAAACATAATGCATGGTGCAAAACTAAGTATCTTAGACGCTAATTCCGAGAAACAAAGAACCTAGTTGTAAAGAAATGATCAAAACACCACTCAGGAACCTTAGCATACGCAATAAGTTGTTCCTTTCGCATTTCCTGATTCTATTGATCACCCTTATTATTATTCTAATATCGGTAAAAGTGAATGACAAGCGATTGCTCATGCACCAAATGATGACTCAATTAGACGATATCAGAACCAATATTGGCAAACAAAGCGAGGCTAGACAAACATTTCTATTAAAGGATCGATTTACAGAAAGCTTTTATATAACAGGTACAACCGAATCTATCATTGATTATAACAAACTCATCAATAAAATTGACAGCAGCTTATTAGTTATTAACCAAAATAAATTATCTAAAAATTCCCCTATATCCGAAAAGATTGTTTCAATCACTAGGAATATACATGGCCAAGAAGTTTTTTTTAATAGAATGGTAGATTCGGTTAAACAATTGGGCATGGGAAGCCAAGGATTGATTGGGGCATTGAATTTGCATAAAAAGGAATTGACCACAAACAATCTGATTGCATCAACCGACTTGAAGAAACTGGATGAATTATCCACCCTTTATTTACTCGAAAAAAATGAGAAAGCAGCCATTCAATTTGATTCATTAGCTAGAAAACTGTTATTCACATACAGCAACAATCCCAGCGCTGAAACCATTTTAGAAGAATACAGAAAGACATTTGTAAGAATTGTAAAACTGGAAAGGAGCATTGGAAATAGCAACCAAGATGGTTTGCAAAATGAATTAGTTAAACAGAGTAAAAGCAATGATGAGCA
This sequence comes from Sediminibacterium sp., assembly GCA_017996795.1. Taxonomy (GTDB): domain Bacteria; phylum Bacteroidota; class Bacteroidia; order Chitinophagales; family Chitinophagaceae; genus Sediminibacterium. Next base: position 17,552 of record JAGOGG010000022.1, read on the forward strand.
ACTTCAGGCTACTTTAAAATCAATCAATGCACTTTATGAAGAAGATGTAAAAAGATTGGAATGGATATTTTACGGGTTGATAGCGGTAACACTAATTGCAGGCCTATTATTTAGCTATTTAATTTCAATGGAAATCACCAGGCCACTAATCGAATTAAATAGAGCCACCAAGGAAGTAGTTGCTACCAAATTCAAAGACGATATCAGCCCTGATTTTATTGATGAATTGAGAATGGATGAAATAGGCCAACTAGCCATCAACTTTAACTTAGCCATTCGAAAAATCAGAAGAAGCATCAAAATTATTCAAGACAAATCGGAAAGCTTACAAACAAAAAATAAACAGCTTTTAGAGAACGAAGAAACCTTGAAAATGATTAGTGCGCAGAAAGATAAATTTCTTTCGATTATTTCACATGATATGCGCGCACCATTAAGCAGTATTATTAGTTTTTTAGATTATTACAAAGACAACTTTAAAAATTTTACGGAGGCAGAAATTGAGTTTGTATCAAGCAACTTAAATACACACGTAAAAAAAGTGGTTGAAATGTTAGACGGTTTGTTGATGTGGTCAAGATCTCAAACCGGGGAAATCCAGATGAATTTACAACCAATTGATTTGGCCCAAATAATTGAAGACACTGTAACAGTATTAAACCAAAGTGCCGTTAATAAAAATATTCGAATCCGAACCTATTTACATAGTCAACTCATTTGGGCCGACAAGAATATGACTGCATTCATCATTAGGAATATCTTAAGCAATGCCATTAAATTCACCGGAGAAAATGGCATAATAGATATCAATACCAAACGCAACAAATACAACGCTTTTGTGATTATAAAAGACTCAGGGGTAGGTATGACGGCAGATGCACTATCCAAACTTTTTCAGGACAACATGAGTTATTCCACATTTGGAACTGCTAATGAGAAAGGAATTGGATTAGGGCTGGTCTTATGCAAAGACTTCATGAACAAAATGAATGGGAATATTGAAATTGAAAGTATCCAAGGAGAAGGAACAA
>JAGOGG010000164.1 GCA_017996795.1 Sediminibacterium sp.
TGAATATTAAAAAGCCACTATGAACAAATTGATTCTTTCTTCATTAACCATTTTTTTACTTGCTTCATGTTCCAACAACGAAGCAAAGTTTGCCGAAGACGACGGCCTCAATGTATTCAATGCAGACACTCTTAAAAAGCATATTGCAGTGCTAGCTTCTGACGACTTTATGGGCAGAAAGCCTTTTACAGAAGGTGAAACCAAAACAGTAGCTTACCTACAAGATCAATTTAAGCAAATGGGTCTAGAGCCTGGTAATGGGGAAAGCTATATTCAAGAAGTGCCTATGGCCAATATTTTGGCAACAGCTGCCCCAAGTATGCAAGTGAAATCTGCAAAAGGAAGTTTTAATTTAAAGGCATTTGACGATTATATCATCTGGACAGATAAAACCGATTCAAGTATTAGTTTAAACGAAGCTGAGTTGGTATTTGCGGGTTACGGAGTTGTTGCACCTGAATACAATTGGAATGATTATGCGGGCTTGGATGTGAAAGGGAAAGTGGTAATGGTAATGGTGAACGATCCTGGTTTCTGGATTGGTGATACCTCCCTTTTTAAAGGCAAAGCCATGACATACTATGGTAGGTGGACCTATAAGTTTGAAGAAGCTGCAAGACAAGGTGCCAAAGGTTGTTTGATTATTCATAACACGGCAGCAGCGAGTTATCCTTTTAGTGTAGTACAAAATAGTTTTAATACCACTCGTTTAAAGTTAGACAATCGTGGAAAAAATATTCCCAATTGTGATGTGATCGGTTGGGTTCCTGAAAAAATTTCACACCAATTATTTGCTGCTGCGGGGTTTGATTCAAGTTTATTGGTAAAAGCCAATCAGCCAGGTTTTAAGGCAGTGCCTCTAGGTTTGCAGTTAAGTACTACGATGAATGTAAAAGCAAGTTTTAATAAATCGAGTAATGTAATTGCAAAAATTACTGGAACTAAACGACCCGAAGAAGTAATTATTTATACTGCTCATTGGGATCATTTAGGTATTGGTAGACCAGACAAATTGGGTGATTCTATTTACAATGGTGCTTTAGACAATGCATCAGGTACTGCGGGCTTATTGGAAATGGCAAGGGCATTTAAAAATATGAAAGCAAAGCCTGAACGTACAATTGTTTTTTTAGCAGTTACTGCAGAAGAGCAAGGGTTATTAGGTTCTGCTTTTTATTCAGAAAATCCTATTTATCCAGTTAATAAAACGGTGGCCAATATTAATATGGACGGTCTTAATCGTTTTGGCAAAACCAAAGACATGGTGGTTGTAGGCCAGGGCCAATCGGAGTTAGAAGATTATTTAAAAGAAGCGATTGAAAAAACAGGTGGATACCTTTCTTTTGATACCCATACCGAAGCTGGATATTATTATCGTTCCGATCATTTCAATTTTGCTAAAGTGGGTATTCCTGCATTATTTGCCAATAACGGAGTAGATGTAGTGGGCAAAGGAAAAGAATATGGAGAAACTTTAGAAAATGAGTACACCAGTAAAAATTATCACCAGCCTTCAGATAATTATGATGCTAAAACCTGGACAGGTGATGGGGCCATCAACGATTTAAAACTTCTGTTCACTATTGGCCGTCGTATGGGTTTTGAAAATAGTTTCCCTAAATGGAAAGAAGGATCTGAATTCAAATTGATTAGAGAAAAAAGCAATAAATGATTACTAAAGAAGCCATTGAGAAGGCCCACGATAAAATCAAGCCCTATATTCATCATACGCCTGTTTTAACGAATAGTAGTATCAATGAAATGGCTGAGGCAGAGTTGTTTTTCAAATGCGAAAATTTTCAAAAAATAGGCGCTTTTAAAATCAGGGGGGGGATGAATGCAGCCCTTAGTTTGAGCCCCGAACAAATCAGGAAAGGGTTAGCTACTCACTCTTCTGGAAATCATGCGCAAGCCATTGCATTTGCAGCCAAAACGCTAGGGACAAAAGCGTTTATTGTAATGCCAGAAAATTCTCCTGCCGTTAAAGTGAATGCTGTAAAGGGTTACGGGGCAGAAGTCATTTTTTGTGCACCCAATCAAGCTGCACGTGAAGAAGCGCTCAATAAAATTGTTGCGGAAACTGGCGCTGAGTTTATTCATCCTTATGATGATGATCGAGTGATTACGGGTCAAGCAACTTGTGTGAAAGAATTGATTGCAACTGTACCTGCACTAGAAATTGTCTTAACGCCAGTTGGTGGTGGCGGTTTACTCTCTGGTACTGCATTGGGCGCGCATTATTTTAAACCTACTTTAAAAGTTTATGCGGGTGAACCTGAAGGTGCTGCAGATGCCATCTTAAGTTTTCATTCAGGTAAAGTAGAAAAAGCCCCTTTTGTAAATACCATTGCAGATGGATTGTTAACTACTTTAAGTGAACGTACCCTTTCAATTATTCGCGAATATGTTACTGATATTTTTTTAGTAACAGAAGACGAAATCAAGGCAGCTTTGCGTTTGGTATATGAACGAATGAAAATTGTAGTGGAACCAAGTTGTGTAGTTCCTTTAGCAGCTGTACTTAAGCATAAAGACTTATTTAAAGGAAAAAAAATCGGTATTATTTTAACAGGTGGAAATGTTGATTTGAAAAAATTTGCTGATTGGTTTAATGATTAACTAATATGCCAGAACAAAATACCCAATTTGATGCAATTGTGATAGGCTCTGGAATCAGTGGTGGTTGGGCTGCGAAAGAGTTGTGCGAGAAAGGATTGAAAACATTGGTACTCGAACGAGGTAGAAATGTAGTGCATAAAAAAGATTATCCTACAGCCAATTTTAATCCATGGGATATGCCGCATCGCGGAAAAATTCCTCCACCTGAAATGGATCTAGATCCCATTGTAAGCAACTGTTATGCTTATAAAGAAGATACCAAGCACTTTTTTGTAAAAGACCATGAACATCCATATGTGCAAGAAAAACCTTTTAGTTGGATTAGGGGCTATCAAGTAGGAGGGAAGTCTTTGTTATGGGCCAGACAAACTCAACGTTGGAGTAAATACGATTTTGAAGCTCCTCTAAGAGATGGCTTTGCGGTAGATTGGCCTATTCGTTACAATGATATTGATTCATGGTACAGTTATGTAGAAAAATTTGCAGGAATTAGTGGAAATAAAGATGGATTAGAAGTATTACCCGACGGAGAGTTTTTACCTGCTTGGGAAATGAATTGCGTAGAGAAAATCTTGCAAGAAAAAATTATGCAGGCTTACCCTGATAGGTATGTAATTCAAGGAAGATGCGCACATTTAACAGAACCCAAACCTGAACATCTAGCACAAGGAAGAGGCCAGTGTATGGCGAGGAAATTATGTGAACGTGGGTGCCCTTTTGGGGCTTATTTTAGTTCAAATAGTTCCACCATTCCTGCTGCTGAAAAAACCGGTAATCTGCATTTGATTACTCATGCAGTTGTAGAGTCAATTATGTATGATGAATCAACACAGAAAGCAACAGGTGTGAGTGTGGTGGATGCGCTTACACATGAAGTAACAATATATAGCGCTAAGATCATTTTTGTAAATGCAGCATGTTTAAATACCAATTTAATTTTACTCAATTCTAAAAGTAATCGCTTCCCCAATGGTTTGGGAAATGACAATGGGTTATTGGGAAAATACATTGCATTTCATAATTACAGAGGTAATATTACCGCGGCATTTAAAGGCCCTTTAGATCACTACTATTATGGAAGAAGGCCTACCCAAGTAATGATGCCTAGCTTTAAAAATGTAATGAAACAAGAGACTGATTTCATGAGAGGCTATATGGTGCATTTTAGTGCATCACGTGCAGGGAGACCCAATGTAGATGGAGTAGGAGCTTCATTTAAAGAAGCCATCACAGAACCTGGTGATTGGAGTATTTACATGATGATGCAGGGAGAAACCATACCTAAAGAAACCAACCAAGTTTCATTAAGTGAATATGAAAGAGACAATTGGGGAATTCCACAATTGGTTGTATCGGTAGACTATGATGAGAATGATGAAAAATTATTGCAAGACTTTTTTAAAGAAGGAAAAGCCATGTTAGAAAAAGCGGGCTGTACTAAAATTAATACTTGGGATAGTAAACAGCCCCCTGGATTAGATATACATGAAATGGGGGGGGTAAGAATGGGGAAAGACCCTAATACTTCATTGTTAAATCAATTCAACCAATTACACCATTGTAAAAATGTGTTTGTAACCGATGGAGCTTGTATGACTTCAACTGGAAGCCAAAATCCTTCCCTAACTTTTATGGCACTCACCGCAAGGGCTGCTGATTATGCAGCAGCACAATTAAAAGAAGGGCTGCTATAAATTGTTAGTTACTTTTTAATTTCCAAAACTGACCTTCATATTGAAAGGGCTTTAGTTGTAAATAATATTTATCAGGGTCTACTATAAAATCGTACACTAAATGGTAGTGTTGTTGTAGATAAGCGTAGAATTTGGGTTTGCTGTAAAACCAACAAGTATAAGAAGCAGGCACGCCATAAAACGCTGGTGGTACATGCTGAATAGCGATTCTATCTCGATCTTCATCGTTAAAAGCTATATAATCGATGTATAAATATTTGACCCCACTATTCTTTATTTGGTCTAATAATTCATAGGTCTTTTCTATGTACTGAATAACGCCTGAAAAAATAATGATATCTGGTTGATGGTGTTGCAAGCATTCTTCTAACGAATAATAAAAATGCAATCTTTCGTGTTCAAATTCTTTTCTTCCCGCTTGAACATAATTCGCTTGTTCAACTATACACCAGTGTAAATCATGAACAGATTCTAAGTACTGTTTTTTATGATTATAAGTGGTGCCTAATGAACCTCCAAAATCTAGTACAGTTAATTTACAATTGTTT
>JAGOGG010000023.1 GCA_017996795.1 Sediminibacterium sp.
TTAGCTCGTGTTCCAGAAAAAGCGGTAACCGATGCTGAATGGACTGGCCCAATTTTCAATGCCATACTTTCTTTACTATTCATTATTGGAGCATGGGTATTATTGATGCGCAAAATGGGCGGTGGCGGTCCTGGTGGCGGTGGTCCTGGTGGCATTTTTAATATTGGTAAGTCAAAAGCGACTTTATTTGATAAAGGGGCAAAAGTAAATATCACATTTGCAGATGTTGCAGGATTGGATGAGGCCAAGGTGGAAGTAATGGAAATTGTAGATTTCTTAAAGCAACCCAAAAAATACACTTCATTAGGTGGAAAAATACCTAAAGGGGCTTTATTAGTAGGTCCTCCAGGAACTGGTAAAACATTGTTGGCTAAAGCAATGGCAGGTGAAGCCCAGGTACCATTCTTTAGTTTAAGTGGATCAGATTTTGTTGAAATGTTTGTGGGTGTTGGAGCTAGTAGGGTAAGAGATTTATTTAAACAAGCTAGAGAGAAAGCACCTTGTATTATTTTCATTGATGAAATTGATGCCATCGGTAGAGCTAGAGGTAGAAATGCCATCATGAGTAATGATGAAAGGGAAAACACATTGAATCAGCTATTGGTAGAAATGGATGGATTTGGAGGAGATACTGGAATCATTATTCTAGCAGCTACCAACAGGCCAGATGTATTAGATAGTGCTTTGTTACGTCCAGGTCGTTTTGATCGTCAAATTTCTATAGATAAGCCAGATGTAAAGGGCCGTGAAGCTATCTTGAAAGTTCACTTAGGTCCAATTAAAGTATCTGAGACCTTAGATCTACACAAACTAGCAGAGCAAACACCAGGTTTTGCTGGAGCAGATATTGCCAACGTTTGTAATGAAGCTGCATTAATAGCAGCACGTAAGGGTAAGGAAGCGGTTGATATGAGCGACTTCCAAGATGCAATTGATAGAGTAATTGGTGGTTTAGAGAAAAAGAATAAAATCATTGCTCCACACGAAAAATCAATCATTGCCTACCACGAAGCAGGACACGCAGTTTGCGGATGGTTTTTAGAACATGCATATCCATTGTTAAAAGTTACGATTGTTCCAAGAGGAACAGCAGCATTGGGTTATGCGCAGTATACACCAACTGAACAATATTTATACAATACCGATCAGTTAATGGATCAAATTTGTATGACTTTAGGCGGAAGGGCTGCAGAAGAAATTTTCTTTGGTAAAATATCAACTGGTGCTGCCAACGATTTGCAACAAATTACCAGAATTGCATACAGCATGGTAACCGCCTACGGTATGAATAAGAAAGTGGGTAATGTTAGCTTTTATGATCCAACCCAGGAAAATACTTTCACCAAACCTTATAGTGAAGAAACAGGAAAAATTATAGATGAAGAAGTTAGGGGGATCATAGACGAAGCGTATCAAAGAACCCTGAATTTGTTAACAGAGAAAAGAGGGGAAGTAGAGAAGTTAGCGAAGGAATTGTTAGAGAAAGAAGTACTTCATAAAAGCGATGTAGAAACCTTAATTGGGAAACGTCCATTTGAAGAAAAAAGGTTACTAGAAATAGAAGCAGAAAATATTGCTGCGGCAGAAAAATTGGCTGCTGAACAACATCCTGATACAAATGCATAATGTCAACAACAAGAGATAAAATTTTAAAAAAAATAAAACAGGCACTTGTAACCAAAGTGCCTGTTCCCTTTTTGACCAATGCCAATAACGCTGAATTATTTCAACCTTCTATAAAAGAGTTGGAAATAGAGTTTGCCGAACACTTTACTGGCTTACAAGGGAAATTTTCTTTTTGTGCCAACAATCAAGAGTTAGCCGCACAATTGTTACAATTAATTGCAGCACGTAAATGGGAAAAAATTTTTTGCAAAGAAGTTGCTTTTTGTGACTTGTTAAAGGAAAATGGATTTGATCAAAGTTTTTCAACTGATATAGCCAGTTGTGATGTTTCAATTACAGGATGTGAATACTTGGTTGCAAGAACAGGTAGTATGATTTTAAGTAGTGCAACAGTAAGTGGTAGAACAACCAGTGTTTATGCACCTATACATATTTGCTTAGCTAAAACAAATCAGTTGGTTTACAGTATTGACCAAGCTTTGTTAGGTATGACTGAAAAGTATGGAACAAATATGCCTTCAATGATTAGTTTGGCTACAGGTCCTAGTAGAACAGCAGATATAGAAAAAACATTGGTGGTGGGCGTTCATGGACCAAAAGAAGTTTTTTGCTTTTTAACTGATGATTGATTAATATTAATATCATGGAATTAGCTTGCCGTAATTTATTTGTGTATGGTTCGCTTAGAAGCGGCTTCAATAACCCTGCATATACCTATATCAGTAAGTACTTTACCTTGTTGGGGAATGCTTATGTGAAAGGGAAACTGTATCAATTAACTGAATTTCCGGCTGGAGTACCTACGGATGAAAGTCATTTAATTAAAGGGGAATTATATACTATTAAAGTACCTACTGAATGTTCTTGGGCAATAGCACAATTAGACGATTATGAAGGGGTGCAAGCAGAAGAAGATGAAACTCCTCTGTATAAAAGAGTTTTGACAACTGTACAAATAAATGGGGTAGAAGAACAGGCTTGGATTTATTGGTACAATGGATCAGTGGAAGGAGGCGTATTGATAGAGGGTGGCGATTTACTAGCTTACCTGAAACAAAAAGGAATGTTATGATCAACCATATCAGTACTGATAATAAAATTTATTTTCTATCCGATTTTCATTTAGGAGCTCCCAATGCTGCTGCAAGTTTAATTAGAGAGAAAAAACTGGTTCAATTTTTAGATTCAATAAAAAATAATGCTGCAGGAATTTTTATTGTAGGGGATATTTTTGATTTTTGGTTTGAATATAAAAAATCGGTTCCCAAAGGCTATACAAGACTATTGGGGAAATTAGCAGAACTCAGTGATGCAGGCATACCAATCGTTGTTTTTACTGGCAACCATGATATGTGGATGAGTGGATATTTTGAATCAGAGTTGAATATCACAGTTTATCATGAACCCAAACCTTTTGTTTGGAATAATAAAAAAATATTGATTGGCCATGGTGATGGGTTAGGCCCAGGCGATCAAGGGTATAAGTTTTTAAAGAAAGTGTTCACTAACCCTTTTTGTAAATGGCTATTCAGAATACTTCATCCTGATTGGGGCATTGGGTTGGCCAATTATTTTAGTAGAAAAAGTAAAGAAAAGACAGGGTTATCCGATGACCACTTTTTAGGAGCAGACCAAGAATGGTTAATTGTATATAGTAAGGAAATACTTGAAAAAGAACACTTTGATTTTTTTATTTTTGGACATCGCCATTATCCAATAGACTTTCCACTCACTAGCACAAGCAGGTATATTAATTTGGGTGATTGGATTAAGAATTTTACCTATGCTGAATTTGACGGCACCAATATGCAATTGAAAAAATTTGAATAATCATTGGCTTTATGGAACAATTTTTAGACAAAGAACTTTTAAACAATACCGTAAGAAGTTATTTAACTGTTTTGCTAGTAATATTGGCAATTCTAACTATTAAGCGGATTGTATCAAAGTATTTAGCTAAACTGATGTTTAGATTAGTTGGAAAAGCGGGTAAACATGTTGCCAGAGAGTCATTTTTAAATTTAGTAGTACAACCATTAGATTATTTTTTATTATTACTAATTGGAATTATTTCTATTGATCAATTGACTTTTCCAGAAGTTTTAAATGTAATGGTATATAGAATTTCTTTAAAAGAATTTCTAGATGCATTAGCTGATGGTATTTTAATAAGTGTATTTATTTGGTTGGGGTTACGGGTAATTGAATTTATTGCTTTGGTATTAGAGCAGAAAGCCAATTTAACGGCTGATATGACAGACAATCAATTGATTATTTTTTTTAAAGATTTTTTCAAAGCTATCTTAGTAATCATTGGTATATTAATGATTCTTCGTTTTTCATTTAACCAAGACATCAGTAATTTATTAACAGGGCTGAGTATTGTTGGGGCAGCATTAGCATTGGCAACCAGAGAGAGTTTAGAAAATTTAATAGCGTCATTTATTATTTTCTTTGACAAGCCATTTATTACTGGCGACTTGGTTAAAGTAAATGGATTCTCAGGAACCATTGAGAAGATAGGATTAAGAAGTACTCGAATTAGAACACTCGAAAAAACCTATATCTCCGTACCCAATAAGCAAATGGTGGACACCATTGTAGATAATATTTCATTGCGCTCTCATCGTAAAGCAGAAATAAGAATTGAAGTGGGTTTAGATGCAACTAGTAGCCAGTTATTACAACTTATTAAAGAAGTAAGATCAATTCTTTTATTGAACCCTGTTGAGGGTATTGCAGTTTATCTAGTTGATACTGGAAAGAATGCGCATGTAGTAAATATAGAATACTTGAGTTTGGTTACTCAACCAATGGAAGAATTTCTTCAACAAAGACAAGACATCATTTTTAACATCATTTCTTTAATGGAGGGTTTAAAAATTCAAATGGCTGCAGCTGCTACTGATGTTGTAGTTACAAACAAATCAATTGGATAAAGAAGACTTTAATTCTAACAAGAATTGTTTGAATTTAGTAAGTGAATGAACCAACTGCGTTTCTGTATCTATTTTATTCTTGTTATTCTTCAAATAACTTTTTGCACCTTCAATTGAAAACTTTCTTTGTCGTAGAAGCAAGTAAATCAGTTGAAGATTTTTAATATCTTCTACCCTAAATAATCGATCGCCCTTCCTCGTTTTTCTGGGTTGTAAAATATCAAATTCATTTTCCCAATAGCGCAATAAAGAGGTATTTACTTTAAACCAGGAAGCAACTTCACTGATAGAATAATACAGCTTTTGTTTTAAAATCTCTTCTGTTGGAATTTCAATTAGGTCTGCAACAGCATCCATCTCTTTAAAAGATTTTCTGCCTCTTTTTCCTACTTCTTTTATTTTTTCAGATGCTTTAACTTTTGTGGTAACAGGTGGCTCCAAAGCAACTAAAACGGGTTTCGGTTTTGCCTTTTCTGTTTTTACTTTAACTACAATTTGACTACTGGCATAAACAACAGGTTCTTCAGTTGCTGCTTCATTAGCTGCAATCGGGTCAGCAGATTGACTGTGTTGACTAGGTTGCGTTAATTCAATTCCTTTTTTTACAGCCTGCTTCTTAGGCTTGGCCGAAGTGCTGGCTTCTACCGGCATTCCAAAAAGGTCCAACTGTTGTAATGGATTTCCCATGGGTTAAAATTACCACCAAAATCTACTTAAATAGCCCTTTCTTAATCGCTAGTGGATAAGATGTAAGTATCTTGCAGGTCTATGGCAAATAAAACCATTAATACGATTGTTGTTTGTGGTGCAGGAACGATGGGGAGCGGAATTGCTCAGGTTGCTGCAACAGCTGGGTTTAAGGTACTTCAATTTGATTTAAATGAATCCATGTTGCTTAAAGCTGCACAATCGATAGAGAAAAGCCTTCTAAAATTTGCTGAAAAAGGAAAGCTGAGTAAAGAAGCAGTAGAAAAGGCACTATCAAGTATTCGGTATACTTCTGATATAGCTGAATGCAAAGGAGAATTAGTTATTGAAGCAATTATAGAAAACAAGGAAGCGAAAGTTGGATTATTTAATCAACTTTTTACCAATAACGGATCTCAGTTAATGATTGCTTCTAACACTTCATCCATCTCCATTGATTCTATTGCCGAAAAAGTCTTATTCCCAAGCCAACTAGTTGGGATGCATTTTTTTAATCCAGCTCCAATGATGAAGTTGGTAGAAGTAATACAAGGAAAATATACCAATCCTGCAATTGTTCAACAGATTGCCGATTTGGCTTTGTTGATGCAAAAAACACCTGTGATTTGTAAAGATTCGCCCGGATTCATCGTAAATAGAGTTGCCAGGCCATACTATTTAGAATCTATGCACTTGGTTCAAAATGGTATAGCAACAATTGAACAGGTAGATGCTGTTTTACAAGCAGCAGGTTTTAAAATGGGACCATTCAAGCTGATGGATTTGATTGGTCTAGATATCAATTACAGTGTAAGTACCATTGTGTGGGAAGATTTGGGCAAACCGACTAGATTAAAACCAGCAGCCATTCAAAAAGATAAGATTGATCAAGGTTTGCTGGGTGTAAAAACAAAAAACGGATTTTACCAGTACAATAAATAAATATTACCAGCTAATATTTACTTCATTATCCCAATTGCCTCTTACCACTAAAGGTTTCGAAATGAGCTGAACAGTTTCTGGCTGTCTTTTAATTTTACCATAGATGCCAGTATCCCAAACACCATTTTGGTTGGTGTCGTACAAAATGCGTAAATCATAGCTCCCAGCCCTATATAGTTTTCTAACTAACTCTGTAGACTTGAGTGGAATTGATTCTACTATTTTATCTGATTGTACCAATTGTAAAACAGGGTGACTCTTCAAATTTAAATTACTGAATCTAAGTCTGATACTTCCGTACTCTGTTTCTTTTTTTGTTGCAAATCGTAAAGTATCAGATTTGGATAAACCCATACCCCCAGTATCTGCAACAGCATCTTTAGGTAAAATAATTCTAAACTGTGTTTGTTCTTTCCAAGGATAGTTGATGGATACAATTGTTTTACTGGTATCTAAGGAGATGTTTACCCCTTTTAAAGAAGTATAGTTGGAATCTGCAAATAAAATCTTGCTACTATCCATTGATTTTAGAGGCCTTAAAAAACGAAGCTCTAGTGGCGATAATAAATCTTGTGATCCATTATCTAAGTTGGTGGTATAACGTAAGCGAGTCTCTGTTTTGCTATTAGCTGTATTGGCAATGGGTTTAGACGCACCTACTACTTTTCTTTTAAATGCTTCAAAAGCATAAAGGGTATCATTTACATTACTACCATTTACTAATAAAAGGGTAGATTTAAATGCAAACATTTTGGTACTATCATCGTACATTTTAGAAAAATCGTTGGGTAAAACATAAACAGAGTAATATCCTCCGGATAAATTTTTAAATTCAAAATTTCCCTTTCCATTAATTTTACTGTAGTACCGTGGTCTATTTTTAAATATTGCTGTATCGCTGGTATTATTGTGAAGTATTACTATTAAAGTAGAGTCAACACTTCCTTTTTCTGCGAGCAATACTTTTCCTGAATAAGTAAAATCGTCAATAGTATTTCCTGTTGAAAATACGTACCTGAATTCTTTTAAAATATTCCCTTCATTCACGTCTTTTATTGAATTTCCAAAATTGAGGGAATAAGTAGTATTCGCTTCTAAGCTGTCCTTGAATTTGATGGTTACGTTTCTTAGTTTATTGTCTACTGTTGGAATATTCTTTAAAGTAGGAGAAACGATTAAATTGGAATTAACGTCTTGAAGGCTTACAAACTCATCAAATGTTAATGTGATTAATTTTGGGAAAACGTTTACTGCAGAATCCTTGGGTAATGCGCTTATTAATACAGGTGGTAAACTGTCTCTATCACCACCGCTTGGCGGAATAATATTGGCGCAAGAACAGAATAAAAAGATATTCGTCAATAAGCTTACTAGTATAAATCCCTTTCTTATTATATATAATTTCATAAATCAGTTATAATTCTTCTGAGTTGTTTTCTTCATCTTCTGGTGTTATTTCTGTAATTGGAACAGTCAATTCATTGTACTTTACAAACTTACACCAATGACATTCTTCTTTTCCACAACCAGTATAAAATTCATGATTTTGTATTTTTTGCCAAACGGTTGTAATTTGATTTTTTACCGTGGCAATATCAGCATCAGTAATGGTGATTTTTTCTTTTCGATAGTTTTTCTTGTTGTCTGGCTCTACAAAATCAAACTCGCTGCTAATAACCTGCCAAGCTTTTTGATCGTAATTGTCTACCAATATTTTATAAAATACAGCTTGTCTCCAGTAATCGCCCCCATCAGGCTGTTTTTCGTTAGGCCCTAATAATTTATCTTTTGCTTTTTCTACATCTCCGGTTTTGTAATCTACAACATTTACCATTTTGCCATTGAACTCCAGTTTATCTAGTTTCCCCTTAAGCGGAACGCCATTCACTATTACGTTCTTAATTGTCCGTTCAATTACAACTACTTTATTCCATTCATTAATATATGCATTAAAATAGTTACTCAAAACTTCCCCGCCATATTCCATTCTTCTGTTGAATTGTTCTTTGGTAAAGTTTTCTCTATGACGTTTCATGTACCATTCAAAATCTTCAATCAATTGCTGTTTAGTTGGAAATTGATTATTGTCTTGCATTAGTTGAAAAAACTTTTGCAATGCATGGTGAACAGCTGAACCAAACTCAGTTGATTCTGATTTTCCTGAAGGCACTCTTACCAAATTATTAAAATAGAATTGTAATGGGCATTTCAGATAGTTATTTAGAGCAGTCACGTTCATCACAAATTTCTCTAACACTCGTTCTATAAAATTGGCTTCAATTTTTTCAATTTGAGGAATGATGGTTTCTTGGTATTGTAAAACCGAAAAATCACTGATACAATCTTTACTTAGTACTTCTTTGTTGAGTGTTAATGTATAGGCTTCTTGAATTTCCGCAATAAACATAGAAGGTTCGAGTGGCTTGCCATCTGTTTTAAAATTACTATACGAAATATGCAAATACTTTTCTGCTCTTGTAAGCGCCACATAAAATAATCTTCTCAGTTCTTCTTCTTCACTAAAAATGGGTTGAGAAGTAAACATAGTATCAGGCATTGAATACCCTCCTCCTGGTTTCCTTTTCTTTTCCCAATAGGAAGCATTACATCCTGCTAAAAAAACATATTCAAACTCCAGTCCTTTTGACCCATGTGTTGTTAGTAAGTTCACTCCTTTATCACTTCCACTTACTTGAACAAGCGGGAGTATAATTCCTTCTTTCTCCATCAGTTCTATTGCAGTAATGAGTTCTGCTAAATTTAGAGAAGGATTTCTGCTGGTTTCTTCTTTCAAAAAATTAAATAATCCGGTTAATTCTTGCAATAACCAGTGCTTCTCGTGGTGTTGCATTATGTAACTTAATACACCTGTTTCACGAATAATATTTTCGAAAAGGGTTGGCAATGTAACATTTGGTACATCTCCAATTAATTTTTCTAAACTATTAATGGCTTTTTGGAGTCCATTAATTGGCACACTAAATAAATCTTTAGCGGGTTGATTGGCAATTTCTAGAATATACCTTCTGAGATTGGTTTTATCGTTTCCAAAACGTTTATCTGCTACTGTTGCTGTAAGTTTGGCAATTTCAATAGGCGGAATCCCAAACCAATTAAAATGCAGTATTTCAAATAGCATTTCATCGCCACCAAACGGAGTGTCGTGCTCTGCCGCTAAATATTTTAAGATAAGGGTAATTTTTCTAGCCAGTGGTAAATCTAAAATATTCAAGCTTCTTTTGCTATATACTGGTAGCTGTTTTAGTTTAAAATAATTGCTAAGCGCTTCTCCGTATTTATTCTCTTTATAAATGATGCCAATTTTACCCGGCTCTATACCTTCTAATAATAATTTCTCTACCGCTATTGTGATGCCAATCATTTCTTGTTGCTCCGATTCATAAACAGAAAGAATGGGGGCATTGGTTAATCCATTAATTTTTTTATTTGAAGCAATTAATTCTTTACTTAATCCTGGTATCTTTTTTACAAGCCTTTCATTGTTACGATCAATCAAACTTTTAGCAACATCCAATATTGGCTGAGTTGAACGATAATTTTCTGTTAGTATAACCGTTTGGATTTCTTTGCTGTAAGCATCTGCAAATTTCTCCATGTTTTCAATATTTGCTCCTTGAAATCGATAAATACTTTGGTCATCATCGCCCACAACGAATATATTGGGATGGTCCCAGTAGCTAATTAGCATTTCTACTAAATGATTTTGTGTTCCGCTTGTATCTTGGTATTCGTCTACTAAAATATATTGGAATTGCTCTTGGTATTTAGCCAATAACAATTTATTCTCCTTAAATGCATCTAAAACCCAAATGATCATGTCGTCAAAATCGTACCGATTTCGTTTCTTCATGAGCTCCTTAAATCGATTGAATTCATTTACAGCAGCTTTTAATTTTTCCATTCGCTCTGTAACCAAATCTATTTGTGTTTGCTTGGGATCGCCTTTTTTGAATTGTTTATAAGCCCTTTGATAAATAAATTCTTCTCTTGTTGGAATATCTTTTAGATAAGCATCAATCGCATTATTGATGTATTCGGCTGTCCAGCCCTCTTTTTTCATATTGCTGAACAAATTCTTTAAATTATTTATTTCAAAATAAACATCACCTCGGTACCTTTTTAAAGGATGATTTTTGGGGAAACCATCAATTAGCTGTTTAAATATTTCTATACTTTCTAATTCTGAAATAGGGTCTAGCTTTGTTTTTTCAAATAAAGAGAGATTATCTTGGATTACATCATTACAAAAAGAGTGAAAAGTATGAATATTCACTTTATAGGCGTCCGGACCAATAAACCGTAACAATCTCTTACGCATCGCAACTGCTCCTGCATCCGTATAAGTTAGGCATAGAATATTTTCTGGATTGGCATCTGTATCTAATAATATTTTACCAATCCTAGCACTAAGAATTTGTGTTTTGCCAGTACCTGGACCAGCAATAACCATTACAGGGCCTTCAATAGCGTCCACGGCAGCCTTCTGTGCCAAGTTTAAGGATTCATAAACCCCATCAAAGTAAGCATGTTGTTCTTCCTTATTCGTCATTGTATAAAGATACCATGAACCTTATTACTGTAATGCTGTTATTATGTTATTATGTCAAAAGTATATAGTATCAAAACCGTTCAAAAAATGCCCATTAGCTTAGACCAAGCTTGGGATTTTTTTAGTAAGCCAGACAATTTGAAAGAAATCACCCCAGCCAATTTAGGTTTCAATATTATTAGTAAGCATCATGGGCCTACCATGTACCCTGGTCAAATCATTGAATATACCGTAAAACCAATTTTAGGAATTCCACTTTATTGGATGACTGAAATCACTCATGTAATTGACAAACAATTTTTTGTAGATGAGCAACGATTTGGGCCTTATTCACTTTGGCACCACCAACATCACTTTAAAACCATTGATGGTGGGGTAGAAATGACAGATATTGTCCATTATAAACTCCCACTATGGATTCTTGGCGATATTGCTCAAGTAATCATGGTAAAGAGCCAATTGAGTGGAATCTTTAATCATCGTTATAAAGCAGTTGAAGACCGTTTTGGGGCTTGGCCAGGTGCAGAAAACAAAGTTATTTTTGGCTAGTTATTTCAACTCTTTTAAGGCACTTACATTGTTATTGACATCTATAGTAGCAATATATAATTTGTTTCCGTTTACATCGGGAACATTACTCAAATTGATGCTTGCTTCTTTATTGGTCACAATGATTTGTAGAAGTTGGCTGTTAATAAATTTGACTTCCTTGCCCAATGGCACGCTAAAAATGCCAAAACCTCTTATTTTTAAATGACCGTTATAGGTAATAGTAACAGTATTGGACTTTTGTATAACACTAGGTTGGTCAGGGGTATCATTGTTAATCCAAGGCATTGGTGGAACCAGTGAAGGGTGACGATAATAGTTGTTTCTTAAACTATCGTTCCAGCCGTTCAAATTTTTTTCAAATGTTTTACTGCTAAAATAAACGCTACCCTGTGTGGTTGCATATTTTCTTAGTTCTTGAATCTGCTCTGGAATCTGATTCTTATTTTTCCACGCATCGTTACTTCCACCTCTGTAAATTCCATGGCCTATATAAATATGCTTTCCATATCCATTCTCGTTCCACCATTTTAGTAGTACATCATAATCAGCCAATTTATGACCACGTTCCCAATACAATTGAGGTGTAACGTAATCAATCCAACCTTTGCTTAACCAGAGTAAAATATCGGCATATAAATCATCATAATTGGTTTGTCCAGCTTTGGTATCACTTCCCATAGGGTCTTGGCTTTTATTACGCCAAACTCCAAAAGGGCTGATACCAAATTTTACCCTTGGATTGGTATTTTTAATTGTAGTGTGAATGTCTACTATAATACTATCGCAATTGCTTCTTCTCCAACTATCTTTTGAAAGACCTCTTCCATATTTTTCAAATGTTTTTTGATCAGGAAATTCTTTACCTGCGATACGATATGGATAAAAATAGTCGTCCATATGAATGGCGTCTAAATCATACCTATTCAAAAGATCTTTCACTACTCTTACTGTATGTTGTCTTACTTCTGGTATACCGGGGTTGAAATATTTTTTGTCACCATAAACTACAAACCAGTCTGGGTGTATTTTGGTAATATGTGAAGGGGCAACAGACGACTTAAATACATTAAAAACAGCTCTGTAAGGGTTTAACCAAGCATGAAACTCCATGCCTCTTTTATGCGTTTCTGCAATCATGAATTCAAGTGGGTCGTAGTAAGGGTTTGGGGGTAAGCCTTGTTTGCCAGTTAAATACTCACTCCAGGGCTCATATTGAGAGGGGTAGAATGCATCGCCAGTAGGTCTAATTTGCATGACAATGGCGTTCATGCCATTGGATTGATGTAAATCTAATAATCTGGTAAAGCTGGCTTTTTGTTCTGAAACCGATAAATTTTTCTTAGCTGGCCAGTCAATATTTTCAACGGTAGCAATCCAAACTCCCCTGAATTCATAGTTAGGAGAAGACTGTGCAATTACAGTATTTATAAAAAGGATACTTAAGATCGCAAGGATAAAGTGCGTCCGGTTTTTCATACATTGAAGATTAGACATCTGTTTAAATGCGGTCTCTTATTTTATCTAATAAATCGCTTAACACTTCTGCTTCTTTTGGTGATAGATTGTCTAAAATAGCATCTAATTCACCATTTTTTTCATCCAATCTTTTTAAGACATCCAATCCATTTTGAGAGACACTTACATCAACTAGTCGTTTGTCGGTATCGCATACTTTTTTTTCAACGAGGTCTTTTTTAACCAATCTTTCTACAATTCTACTGGTATCACTCATTTTATCGAGCATACGTTCCCTGATTTGAAGGGTACTCAAAGGCTTTTTGCTTCCTCTTAAAATTCTGAGAATATTGTATTGTTGATGGGTGATATCTTCTTCTTGTAACACCAATTTGATTTTTTCAGTAATCCAGTTATTTGAAAAAATTAAATTAATGGAAAGTTTTTGGTAAATACTTCTGAAGTTTTCTTGTTGGATATCTTTTTCTATTCCCATATAATGCATCGTGTAAACGAATGTACAAACATTCCCACTAATCTTCCCATACACTTAAGCCCTCACTGCAATTTGAACAGATATCAATTTTTTTTCTACTATTTAATAATTCAGTTCTGAACTGGTGGTAATTGCTGTTTTTCCAAGTTTCTTTAAAACTCTGGGTCTTTAGATTACCTAGTTGGTGCATTGCATCTTTATCAAAACAACAGGGCACCACTAGTCCATCCCAAGTAATAACATTTGCGTGCCAAAGCTTCCAACAATAATTTTTTAAGCCACTTTTGACTTTCATTTTTCCATCTGCTCCCTTTTTGTACCTACTATATTTGTTGTTGGATGGAATTAACCCATTAGGATCTTCCTGATAATTATACACCTGAGCTGTTTTAAACCTTACTTGATCAACTCCGATTTCTTTGCTCAATGCCTTTATTTCTTCTATTTGATGCTCATTGGGTTTAACCACTAAAAATTGGAAAAACACAAAAGGTGTACTACTATTTAGTTCCTTTTTCCACTTAACAATATTTTTAGCACCTTCAATAACTCTCTCTAATTTACCCCCTACTCGATATTGCTGGTAAACATCTTGCGTAGTTCCGTCGATGGAAATAATTAATCTATCGAGCCCACTTTCTACTGTTTTTCTTGCATTTTCATCGGTTAAGTAATGGGCATTGGTGGAAGTTGCCGTATAAATTCCTTTGCGGTTTGCATATTTCACCATTTCCAAAAATTGGGGGTTCAAATAAGGCTCACCTTGAAAATAAAAGATCAGGTATAGCAGGTCCTTATATATTTCATCAATTGTTTCTTGAAAGAAATCTTTTTTAAGCATTCCGGTTGGGCGAGTAAATTCTCTAAGTCCACTCGGACATTCAGGGCATCTTAAATTACACGAAGTGGTAGGCTCAAAAGAAATTGAAATCGGCATTCCCCATTGAATAGGTTTATTGATCAATCTAGAAAGTCTAAAACTTGCGTAAACCTTAAATCCATTCCAAAAACGTCTTAAAGTAAGTTTAGAAAGTAAATTTAAACTGTCATTTAGGTTAAAATAAGGCATTATTCAAATTTATGCAATTCGCTATACCAACAGATGGGTATGTTAAAAAAAATTAACTTATGGGATAGTGGAATTATCAATTATCATCCGTAACTTAATGTTGCATAAGTATTCAAGTCTTTTAACAGTTCTTTATTAAACAGTTAGAATGCAAATGAGTCTTATATACAGAACAAATCATTAGAGAATCATTAACAGATGAATGTTCAGATTGGCACGTGGTTTGGAATACTATAAGAAATATAAATTGATTTAAATTTTTCTCATAAGCAGTTAGTTTTGGTTGAGGCCCCTGTTTCTACAGGGGCCGACTTTTTTAATACAACTGTCCCGTCCTAAAATAATGATACATAAAAACAATCAATATGCAGGACTTGACATGAATCCTAGAAACTAATTCGTCTTAATAAAGGCCTTGCGAGTAAAAACAGCATACAGCCTGTAAAATCAGCTACAATATCTAATTTTTCGAAAGATCTTCCCTCAATTAACTCGGCTTGAATAAATTCTATTCCAATTCCATACCCTGTCATTAACAAAACAATAATAAAAGCAATCTTTTTTTCTGCACTTGAATAATAATGACTCAGCCATAAATAGGCAGTTGTACATAGAACAGCAAATATGCCGGCATGTATCAATTTGTCAAAATGAGGAATATTGATCCAATAAATACGGGGGACTTTACTTGCTGGTAAAGTAAAAAGAATCAAACTAGTAATAAAAAATAGGCTAAATAAAGTTGGCTTAATAAGCCCACTTCTCCAGAACCTTTCTGAGTTGTTCAATGGTGAATGGTTTGGTTACAATGTCTTTCATGCCTAACGCTAGGTATTCTGCTTCTGCTTCTTTAACAGCATTGGCAGTCATTGCAATGATAATTGGAATTTTCTCTTTTCCACTGTTTAATATCTTTTCGGTTGCCTCAATTCCATCCATTTCAGGCATATGAATATCCATGAAAACCAAATCGTAATCGTATTTTGCAGTCATGTCAACTGCTTCTTTTCCGTTGTTGGCAATTTCAATAATGTAGCCGATTTTTTTAAACATTTTTGTTGCCAACAATTGGTTCATATTGTTGTCTTCGGCAACCAACATTTTTAATGGCTTTAATTCTGTTCCACCAATGGTACCAGCCGTATTTCGTTGCGGCTGTTGTTGGGTTTTTCTAACTAGATTAACTTGAACCGGAATGATAAATTTGAAAGCGGAGCCCTTTCCTAATTCACTTTCTACCCAAATTCTTCCACCCATTTCTTCAATGATTTTTCTACATATAGATAACCCAAGCCCTGTTCCACTAAATTTTCTAGTAGCAGTAGAATCAATTTGATTAAATGGAATAAATAAAGTTTGAATATTTTCCTCGCTTATACCAATTCCTGTATCAGATACGGTAAAATGAAGCTCTTGTAGTGAATCGTCAATAAGATTTGCACTTACCTCAAGATGAATGCTACCAGTTTCTGTAAACTTGATGGCATTCCCAATTAAATTAATCAATACTTGCTTTATCCGGCTTTCGTCTGCAATAATTTCGTTTTCTACTGCAGGTTGAATGATTGCGCTAAGCTCAATTTTCTTTTTCAACGAAACTAATCGAGGGCTACTGATTGCTGTTACCTGTTGAACAATATTTTGCAAATTGCATGGACCTTCAAATAACTCCAGTTTATCTGCTTCAATTTTTGAAATATCTAAAACGTCATTTACAATTTCTAAAAGATGGGTACTACTTGATTTCAATGAAAGCATTAATTCCTCTTGCTCTGCATTTAGCGGAGTATGCTGTAATAAATCGATGGTGCCAATAATTCCATTTAGCGGAGTCCTAATTTCATGACTCATATTAGCCAGAAACCGAGATTTCGCTTTAGTTGCTGCTTCTGCTTGCTGTTTTGTTTCAGATAAATATTCTTTCGATTCTTCTAAATCGTTTGATTTCTTGATTAAATTATTTCTATCAATGTCATAAGTACGCTTATATAAGCTTACGCTAACAGCAATTATTAAGAGATAGAGAATGGTACTAATTAAAATATCAATTTGTTTGATATTATTAGAAGGATAAGGGATTAGCCATTCTGGATTTTTTAATTCTAGTACATATAATCCAATAATTAGAAGAATGGTGATAATAATAAAGGGCAAATGGAATCTCTTAGGAAGGATCATCATTGCTGCCACAACGCTCATTAAGTAGGCGGTTTTAGTAGGCCCTTCTACTCCTCCATTACTAAACCATATGGGCATAAAAAATAGTAAGCTAAATACGATGTAAATAACCCCAATGGGAACAAATTTTTCTTGGTACCTAGAAATATAGAACACATAAAAGGAAATCATTGCTAAGCATAGAATCATGCTCAGCAATAAAGTATCTCTCTGTAACAAGATATTACTAGCAAGGCTGATGATCATGGCAATAAATACCAAGAAAGAGACTAGATTAAATATCTTATTCTCCAGCGAAATAACCGCTTTTTTTAACCCAAGAATTTTTTTGATTTGATCTACCTTCATATAAATTATACGGCTTAAAGATAACCGTATTTCGGCACTCTCCCGCAATTCTAGCCAACTTTACCAGCAACATACATTTCTGAAAGTGTTGGGGTTTCGCTGCCTCCTGATTTTTCAAGCGTAATGGCAAACATAGAAGCTGCAGGAATATTTTTCATTTTACACAAACCAGCACAGTCACTAATAACACCAGCATCCACTGGTTTCCCGTCTACGATAGCCCAAAGTTGGTATTGTTTGCCAACAGCTGGCTGTGGTAATTTATTGGGTAGGATATAAACGTCTTTTGATTTCATATCCCAGAAAACTGTTGCATAATTTGATTCTTTACCTGCTATACCAGGCATAGAAACTTTTTGCATATTGGGGTCTGTCATCATTTGCATGCTGTTAAACATATCCAAACTTTTTGTTTGCATGATCTGATTATTGGCTTGCAAAGTATTTTTCTCTAGAACTAAGGCTTGGTATTGTTGGGTGGTTTCTTTGAACTTGCTATAGAAATAGATATTCATACCACCGCTAATCAACAAAAGAATAATTGATGCTACCGCAAGATAACTACGAGGTGGATTCATTTGAACAACAGGTACTTCATTCAATGGAGTTACCAATGGTGGGGTATTTTCAACTAACTTATTTTCTTGGGTAACGAAATCAGCCTTTAAAGCCGTAAATATTTGTTGTTTTAAATGAGGCGGTGGTGTAACTGCTTTGGACAATGCATTTGCTTCTAAAGCTATTTCAAAATCAGTCAATGCTTGCTTAATCTCAGGATACTGTAGACATAATTGTTCCAGCTCAGCAGCTTCTGCCGAGCTAGCCATGCCTAATACATAGCTTTCAATGATGCCACTTTGTATGTATTCCTGTGTATTCACTCTTTAATTAATTTATGCAATTCTTTTAAAGCCGCCCTCAGTCTGGTTTTGACCGTACCTAAAGGAATATCGAGCATTTTTGAAATCTCATCCTGGGTGTATCCTTCAAAATAAGCTAATTCAATCAATACCCTCCATTCTGGCCTTAAACCATGTACTGCTTTCCTTAAACCAATATCATCTGATTTAATTTCGGCGCTACCTGCAAAATCATATACGTTTTCAGAGAGCTCTTGGTTTTGTTTGGTTTTTTGGAAGCCTTTACTTCTGGTTGTATCAATGGCAGCATTGCGGGCAATATTCAACATCCAGGTATACAAACGGCCTTTAACGCTATCATAGGAATCAATCTGCCTAAAAATTTTGATGAATACTTCTTGCAAAGTATCCGCTGCGGCTTCTTGGTCACCTACAATAGTGAGTATATTGGTATATAAAGCACCAGAATAGTGATCATACAAGTAACTAAATGCAGCTTCATTTTGCTGACCAAGCAGCAAAATAAGTTCGGATTCACTGTATTGTAGTGCTTGTTCCAAATAAAAAGAATAGGAAATAAGGTATGATTAACCAACTAAGG
>JAGOGG010000024.1 GCA_017996795.1 Sediminibacterium sp.
ATCTCATCATGAATTGATAGTGCAGAATTCAGGAACTATTTCCGAAATTGCTGATCCAGAAGGTTTTGGTTTGCAAAGTACCAGGAGTAGATTAAAGTTGTTATTTGGAGATAAAGCGAGTTTTACTATAGAAGCAACCAAGAATAATATTGTTGAAGCAAAAATAATTATGCCAGTACAAGGAGTGTTGGCTTAACCACAATAATACAATTAGCAATTATGGCAATTAAGGCAATTATTATTGATGATGAAAGATTGGCTAGAAATGAACTGAAGAAGTTGTTGCAAGACCATGGTGATATAGAAGTGATAGATGAAGCAGCAAATGTAGATGAGGGCATTGAAAAAATTGAAACCCTGAATCCAGATTTAATTTTTCTAGACATCCAAATGCCAGGTAAAACAGGATTTGATTTGTTGGCAGAAGTAGAGAAAGCACCTAAAGTAATATTTACGACTGCTTATGATGAATATGCCATTAAAGCATTTGAGGTAAACGCTTTAGATTATTTATTAAAGCCGATTGAACCCAAGCGATTGTCTGATGCCATTCAAAAATTGCAAGCAGAGTTATTCAAAGAAAAAATTGGATTAAGTGGAAATAATCGAGGTCCTCTTACAGAGCAAGACCAGGTTTTTGTAAAAGATGGAGAACGTTGTTGGTTTGTTAAGTTGGGCGAAATCAGGTTATTTGAAAGCGTTGGTAATTATGCCAAAGTATTTTTTGGAACGAATAAGCCACTGATTTTAAAATCTTTGAATGCTTTAGAAGAACGCTTAGATGATCGAATGTTTTTTAGGGCCAACAGAAAACATATTATCAACCTAAGATGGATTGAAAAAATTGAACCTTATTTTAATGGGGGATTAATTTTGGATTTAAAAGGGGGCGAAAAAATAGAAGTAAGCCGTAGACAAACGGTAAAGTTTAAAGAAATGATGAGTTTATAATTTAATTGAAAATCATGAAAAAGTTTTTAGTTTCCTTTTATTTGTTGGGTTTGATAGTAACTGCCGAAGCGCAAGATTTACAAACCATTATTACAGATGCCGAAGTGCAAAGAGTGGTTGGTACATTGGCTTCTGATGAAATGGAAGGGAGAAGAACTTTTACTAAGGGAATAGATAAAGCAGCTGCATTTATTGCTGCAGAATTTAAATCGTATGGTATTCAGCCATTAAAAGGCAGCAATCAATATTTGCAATCCTTTGCAATGATTAGACCTAAGTTTATTAGTGCATCTGGTATGCTGAATGAATCTGCTTTAGACACCAAACAAATTATTGCAGTTACTTGCAGCAAAGCCTTACAACTGTCTGAAAAATCAGGATATGAAGTGGCCACTATAGCAAAGGGGGCTAATTTATTTGGAGAAGCCCGCAAGTACAGTGGACTCACTAAGAATACCATTGTATTAGTAGATACTTCTTTTACCAGTAGTTTTGGAAGATTGGCACAGCTTAAGGGTAATATGTTTTATTCCGATAAATCGGTTGTATTTATTTTAACAACTGAAACAGCCATCAAAAGCATTACGATTGACGCAAAGCACGATATACAAGAAATGCCACTGGCCAATGTGGTGGGTATGATTCCTGGTAAAACTTTACCGAATGAATATATTATTTTTTCTGGTCACTACGATCATTTAGGAATCAATAGCAGAAATATGGTCAACAACGATTCCATTTATAATGGAGCAAACGATGATGCTGCTGGAACTACTGCAATGATGTTATTGGCTAAATATTATGCTGCAACCAAGAACAATGATCGCACGTTGATTTTTGCTGCATTTACTGCGGAAGAAGTAGGTGGATTTGGTGCCCAATATTTTTCTAAGCAATTCAATCCCTTGGATGTAAAAGCCATGTTCAATATTGAAATGATTGGTAGTGAAAGTAAATGGGGAAAGAACAGTGCTTTTATCACTGGGTATGAAAAAACAGATATGGGTAAATTATTACAAGGTAATTTAACTGGAACAAATTTTACTTTCTATCCTGATCCTTATACCAGTCAAAATTTATTCTATCGTTCTGATAATGCAACATTGGCAAGATTGGGTGTGCCAGCACATACTATTTCAACTACTAAAATAGATGTTGACCCTTACTACCATAAAGCATCGGATGAACTAAGTACCATCGATATTCCGAATATGACTCAGATCATCCGATCTATTGCTTTAAGTGCTAGGGGAATCATCAGTGGAAAAGAAACTCCTACAAGAGTTGATACCAGTAGCTTAAGATAAGTTGGTTTTTCTAGAAAGTATATCTTAAACTAAGTCCTCCATCCAAATAAAAATAGTTGCCTCCGAAGAAGTCAACGAATGGTTTAATATCCATACTGATATTGATAGGTGCTTTATTTAATTTAAAATCTAATCCTAATATACCATCTAAACCTACAACAGTAGAAGAAGTATAAATTCTGCTATCGTTATAGTAATAACGACCTCCATCTTGAAAAAATCCAAGGTGTCCACCAAAGCCATAAAATAGTTTTGCACTACCTGCTCCACCCAATGGTGCATGCTTTTCATACAATCCAGTCACAATTACACTTTGTCTTCCTAAACTAACTATACCTTCTAAGGCGGTGGTCTGATTGGTAAAATGTTTTAATGTTAATCCGCTGGTTAAACCACCGAATCTTAATCCTAAACCGTTCTTGTAACCTTGAGCATTTGTAGAAGTATATATGCTAACTGCACATAAAATAATTGCTACAATAAAGATGTTCTTTTTCATAATTTTTTTTCTGATAATGAATGCAAGTTTGGCTTTTTGTGTTAGATAAGCATTATACTATTCATCATTTTAATTACATCATTCACATATGACTATGCAATTAAAATTTCAATAGTATTATTTAATCTCTTTTAATCAATTTAACCAACTCATACCATAGGACTGATAAACTTCCTATGCCAAAGCATAAACTTATCTGAGCAATACTTATAGCAGAGAAGTCAAAGAAAGAAGCAAAGGGCTTTATATAAATTAAAGCAAGCAATAGAATAAGGGTAATCATAATCATTCCTAGCACTAAGTTATTTTTATAACGAATGGTAGTGATGATTGAATAATAAAATGATCGATTGATAAGGGTTAAAAATATATTGGCAAAAACCAAAGTGCTAAAAACCATTGTCCTAGTGGTGTTTACATCTAATGATAGTTCAATTGCATATTGATAGATGTATAAAGTTCCAGCAGTGATCGCCAGCCCTTGTATCAAGCTGGTTGTAAGTTCTTTCCAGCTGAAAAAAGTGCTAGTGAATGGTCTAGGTGGTTGAGCCATCATATTTTTTTCCATCGGCTCATTTTCATAAATGATGGAGCAGGTAGGACCCATAATGAGTTCAAGGAAGATGACATGTACCGGGGTGAAAATATTGGGGTATAACCAACCCAATGCAAGTGGTATAAATACGGTTAGTACGATTGGAATATGAATGGAAATAATGTATTGGATGGCTTTTTTTAAGTTGGTATAAATTTTTCTTCCCATCGCCACTGCATCCACCATTTTAGCCAAGTCGTCATCAATTAAAATAAGTGATGCTGCTTGTTTGGCAATTTCGGTTCCTTTTTTACCCATGGCAATGCCTATATGTGCAGCTTTTAGAGCAGGACCGTCGTTTACACCATCGCCTGTCATAGCTACAATTTCATTATTGCTTTTTAATGCATTGATGATTTTCAGTTTGGCTTCCGGGAACATCCTCGTGAAAATAGTTGTTTCCGCTACTTTTGTTTTTAAGTCTTGTTCAGATAACAACATCAGTTCTTCTCCACTTATTTGCTTATCAGCACTTTTCAAACCTATTTTTTTTGCAATGGTGGTAGTGGTAGCTGCATTATCACCCGTAATTATTTTAACTTTTATACCTGCTTGATAAAACTGAGATAAAACAGTAGCTATATTTTCTTTTGGTGGGTCATAAAATGCAATAACGCCTTTTAGTTCAAAAATAAAATCTTGTTGTTTAGCTGGAAAATTATTTCCAGAAAATAGTGCTTCTCCAACTGCCAGTACCCTATATCCTGCAGAAGTAAATTCATTAATAGCTTTTTGAGTAGCCATCCTAATTTCACTATTTGCATTGGAACAAGCAAGAATTGCTTCTGGAGCTCCTTTAGCAGCGATGATTTTTTTGCCATTTTCATTTTCAAAAATATGGGTCATCATTGGTGGCTTTCCTTCCAATGGATATTCGTGAATCATTTTATACAGTGGGCGTTCATCTATTGTATTACTTTCTTTGTAAAGCTGATGTATGGCCATTTCCATCGGATCAAAAGGAATGGGCTCACTTGCCCACATGGCCAAATCAATTAACGGCTGATTGGCTGATTGGCTGAGATTAATTTGCTCTGATAAAAATGATTTTTGTGTGGCTGCATTATAAATGGCAGCAATGCTCATTTTATTTTCGGTAAGGGTGCCTGTTTTGTCTGTACAAATAACCGTTGCACTGCCCAAGGTTTCAACCGTTTTCATTTGTTTCACCACAATTCCCATTTTCATTAATCTCCATGCCCCTAAAGCCATAAAAGTGGTAAATGCCACTGGGATTTCTTCTGGTAAAATACTCATTGCAAGCGTGAGCGCTTGTAGCAGACTGTTTAATACATCTTTGGTTTCTTTGAAATTAATGAACCAAACAATCAAGAAAACGAGGGAGCCAACAATGGCCATATTTCTTACAAACCGATTGATTTGTTTTTCTAATGGTGTTTTTTCTTCTACAATGGAAGCCAAGCTTTTTCCTATATTGCCAAGTTTGGAATCATTACCTATTGCGGTAATTTTTGCTATGGCTAATCCTGCTACTACAAAAGTGCCTCTATATACTATGTTGTCTTTACCATTGGGGCTTTTACTTACTGCAAAAGTTTCTCCTGTTAATATGGATTCATTTACTGAAAAATCATTGGACTGGATAATGATACCGTCTGCAGAAACTGCATTGCCTTCTTCAATTAATAAATAATCTCCAATAACCAACTCGTCAACATGTATAGATACAATTTCATTATTACGAACTACTTTACAAAAAGGAAGAGTAAATTCTTCCAGTTTTTCGAGGGCTTGTCTGCTCCTGGCATCTTGGTACAAAGAAATAGCAGCTACGAGTAGTATAGCACCTGCTAAAAAAATGCCATCGCCAAAATTGCCGGTAATAAAATAGATGATAGCAGCCGCCAATAATAAAATGACCATTGGTTCATTAAAAATGCTTTTTAAGGCATCAATGACTCCATGGTTCTTTTTAAATGTAAGTTGGTTGTTCCCAAACTGTTTTCTTGCTTCCAGAACATCTTGATCTGAAAGCCCTTTAATATTAAATGGAGCTGCAGGCATAAAAGAGTATTATTCCAAAGTTAAATCATCTGATAGGATATACTTCGGAACAAATCTCTTTTAGGTAGCACAATTATTTACAGTGGACTTTTGCCTCTTTTTCTCATGGTATTGAATTTGATTAGATTTGATCGTATCCACTTTTGATAATCGTTTGAATTAGTTTAAAGCGACCGCTAGGCTTAATAGTATTTGCGGAATGTGCGGGAATCACAATGGCATCAGCCGTTTTGAGCAGTTGATTTTTTCCATCTATGACTATTTCTGCTTGCCCGTCTATCAATTGAATAAAGGTATCAAAAGGCGTTTTTTTCTCTGTTAATCCTTCCCCACTATCAAAAGACATTACACTGTTATTTCCTGTAGACTTTCTTAGTATGGTCTTAATCACAACCGAATTGGGTATGTATTCGATTATTTCAACTGTTATGTACACTTTTGATTTTTCAATTTCACTGATTTCTTTTTCACTTGACTTGTGTAGCATTTGCAGATTATTGTAAAGGTTCAGAATTAATAATTTTAATTTATTATACTATTGTCTCTAATACTTGTATTTTTTACAGATTATCTAATACCGTTCTTTTTTTATTGGTCATTGCTTTAAAAAAGGAGGGTGTTAATCCAGTGATTTTTTTGAACTGATTGGAAAGATGCGCAACGCTGCTGTAATGCAGTTTCCAAGCTATTTCAGTCAGGTTCAATTCGTTGTAAATAATCAATTCTTTGGCTCTCTCGATTTTATGTAATATGATAAATTGTTCAATGGTGGTGGCTTGTGTTTCTGAAAACAAATTGGATAAGTAAGTGTAATTGTAGGAAAGTTTATCGCTTAAAAAAGTGGAGAAATTGACTTCTGGTTCGTCTTCGCTGTAGTGAATCATTTCTATGATTACCGCTTTTATTTGGCTAATTAAGACCGCTTTCTTGTCGTCAATTAATTCTAGACCGTATTTCAGTAAAACGGCTCTGAAATTGGCTACTTTTTCTTCGTCAATTTGGTGAGCCATTAACACTTCGCCTAAGTCGATTCTTTGGTATGGTATGTCTAAATCAAGTAAAATCTCTTTTACCAATAATTTACACCTTAAGCTGACCATGTATTTGATGTATACTTTCATATAAGGGCACGGTTGTATTAGTGCCTATTTTCTTTTTGTTTAGAATGAGAATGTTGGTAGAATGATTAGAATCCTGTTATTCCTGTTGGAATATTGTAAAGGATAGAACCGAATAGAATTGGATAGGTGTAATGTAGTCTTAAATACTGGTATTAGCTAATTGATGCTAATAAACCGAATTTCATTTTTTTGTATTTAATTCTATTGTTAACTTTAACCATATGTATTTTAGTGTTTTACCTAAGCAGCCCCATCCCATTTTATCTTATTTAAGAGTGGGAAGGCTATTGTACTACTCCCTAACAATTTTTATTCTGGAGTCTTGGTTTTATTGGGTAAAGTTGAATGAAGCATATACTTTTTATTCAAATTGGATTATTTTCTTCTGGGCCTGGAGTTTCATGTTTTCATTTATCCATATTTTTTTGGTTTTAGCGGATGGTTGGAGTAGGTACCAAAATTACAAGCGCGCGAAAGACCAGTTTTTTGTACATGGTTTTAACAGAAGAATTGTAGACAAGTATATTGGATCGAAATGTCAGCGTATGGCTGCCTTAGAAGCAGCTAAAGAATTGGGTATAGGAGATGAAGTAAAAGAGTATTACACCGCTAAAGGGGTAAAATGGTACCACTATGTTCCTTATTTCATGATTAAGGACCCTTGGTTTGGGTTTAAGAAACATTTTTGGTCTCGAACTTTTTTAGAAGGCAATTACAAACCAAAATACAATTACGCAGATTATCAACAATTAGTTCTACAAACATGATCATATCAGGAATCAATCTCACTAAGTATTACGGAAAAAGAAAAGTTCTTGATAATGTAAGTATCGGGTGTGCTGCAGGTGAAATTTGTGGGTTACTAGGGGCCAATGGAGCAGGCAAAACCACTTTATTCAAAATTCTTTTTGGTTTAATTACACCTGATAGCGGTCAGGTTGTTTTACCCAAACATTCTATTAAGCCTATTGGAGGTATCATTGAAAAACCAGCTTTGTATGAATATTTAAATGCACAAGATAATATTCATTTATTTGCGAGTATACAAGGACTTCATTTAACCAAGCAAGAAATCAATGCCAACTTAATTAAAGTAGGATTACCGATTAATCGAACGGATAAGGTAGAAAATTTTTCAATGGGGATGAAGCAAAGACTAGGAATTGCTATTGCACTCTTGAATAATCCTACTTGTTTAGTACTAGATGAGCCATTTACTGGTTTGGATCCTTTAGGGGTAAGCTCATTGAGAAAGTTGATTGCAGATTTAGCAGAAAAAGAGCAGTTGGCCATCATTCTTTCTTCGCATATTATAGAAGAGTTGAGTAAGCTCTGCCATACCTTATATGTGTTGAAAGAAGGGAAATTAGTGAATGCAGGACCTGCCCAGCAATTGATTGCAGAAAATACCGAAGTATATAATATTTGTGCGGACAATATTAAGCAGGCAGAATGCTTGAAGAACTATCAAGTAGAATTTAAAGGAAATTGTGCCATGGTCACTATTGCTGCTGCAGAAGTACCTCATTTAATTCACTTACTCGACAAAGAGCAAATTTTTATTACATCTTGTACTCCTGAATTGAGTATGGAAAAATTATTTGAAACAAATCGTTCATGCAATATTTACTAAAGGCAGAAATATTTAAACTGTTTAAGCAAAGTAAAACTTACTATGCGTTGGGTGCACTTTTCTCCATTGAGTTATTGATTTTGTTTAGTGCTTATTATCAAGGAACCACCATTATTGACTTGCTTCTGGAAAATTTAAAACAGAAATTCTATTTTGAAGGAACGTTGCTAAATGGGAACTTGTTGATTTATCTTATTCTGAATACGCTTTGGTTTCATTTGCCTTTAATATTGATGATTGTGGTATCCGGAACGTTAACATCGGAATACAAAGACCGAACTTTACAGACCATCATGTTACAACCGGTAAGTAAATGGAAATATATCCTGAGTAAATACCTAGTAGCAATTGCTTTTACCCTTTTGGTTGTTGGATTATTGGCCATCAGTTCGTTTGGACTATCCTATGCATTTTTTGGAAAGGGAGACCTAGTAGTGTACCTGAATGGTTTAAACTTTTTTGATGCAACAGATGCCATTAATAGGCTACAATGGTCATTTTTATCTGGTGCTTTGTCGATGGTGTTTTTTTCTGTTGCCAGTTTAACCATTGCCATTCTGTTTAAAGAAGCTACCAAAACATGGATTGTGTCGGCCTTTTTTTTAATTCTTTCGAATATATTATTGAAAGTAGACTTTGGAGACAATTGGTTTAATCAATTGTTTTTTGCTAAACTGAATGATACTTGGCAGTACTTTTTTTATTATACCATTAATTGGGAGCAAGTCTTATTTAATAGTATACTTAGTCTTGTTTATTGTTTGTTGTTTATGGGGGCAGGTATTTATTGGTTTCACAAAAAAGACATTGGATAATGAAAAAAATAGGAGTAATCATACTTTTTCAATTTTTATGTATTGGGCTATCTGCACAAGTAGTTGATGCAGATTTATTGAAAGTGAAAAATCGACTGGATTCTATTTTGTCTTTCAGTACCCAATTGAAATTAGAAGTAGATATTTCTTTTATCAATATGCCCGTTAAAAAAGCCCAGATGTTTTATACCAAAGGCAAAAGGGTGAAATTTTCCTCTGATGATTTTGTGATGCTGCCTAAGAGAGGATTGGATTTTTCTTTGAATAGTTTATTGGAATATTCTTTTATAACTGTTGATAGGGGAGTCGAAATGAGAAATGGCAAAACGTATAAAGCAATTAATATTATTCCTACAGATAAAAGAGCAGATTTTTCTATTGCAACTGTTTTAATTGACACTAAATTAAAGCGAGTAATGGAAACGGAAATAAATACCAAGAAAGATGGCACTTATCTATTAACCCTTCAATACAATACAGAAGCAAAAATTTTGCCTGATAAAGTAATCGTGAATTTTGAAATAGAAAAAATCCGTATTCCCATCAACTTCATGGGAAAAGACACTGAATTGGATCGTAAAAAAATGAAAGCCGCAGGAACCAAAACAGGGGCCATTTATTTGACTATGAGCAATTACCAAATAAAATCTGTTTTATAATATTGATATTTGTAAATGGATTTCTTTAGCACAGACCAATATTTTGATCAACTTTACCCGCCTGCAATTTCAGCATTGGCTAGTAGACATTGGACGCCCATTAGTGTTGCTAAAGAAGCTGCTGCCTTTTTAGCGGTTGGCCCCAATCCCCGAATTTTAGATATTGGCAGCGGGGTAGGGAAATTTTGTATAATTGGGGCGAACAATCATTCCAATGCGGTATTCACTGGGATTGAACAGCGGGAATCACTTACCCAAATTGCACAATCAGTGGCAAAGCAATTATCGCTAAACAATACTTCATTCTTGACGGGTAATTTTACAGAGATCGATTTTACGCAATTTGATCATTTTTATTTTTATAATGCTTTCTATGAAAATTTGATTGACAATGATTCAATTGATCAAACAGTAAAATACAGTCCTGAACTATTTAATTTGTATAATCGAAAATTATACAAGCAACTTAAAATTCTTCCAGCTGGAACTAGAATTGCTACTTTTCATAGTTCGGAAAATGAAATGCCTAACTCCTACCAAGTGGTGGGAGTTGGATTGAACGAAGATCTAAAGTTTTGGATTAAGGTTTAAACCAAAACTAAGGAACGATATTTTTCTTTTCTCCTTTATTCACTCCTTTCATAAAATGAATCAATCCTTTAAAATAGGTTTCCTGGTCGTCGTACATGCTCATATGGCCTCCGTTGGCACAATATAAATAACTGCCATTCTGCACAGCTCCGGCCATCCATTTCATATGTGCTGGATCCATGGTATCGTGTTCTGAACCTACTACCAATGCTGGTACAGTTAATTGCTTAAGTTGATTTTTCACCGACCAAGTTGTTAATTTTCCAGATATGCCAAATTCACTAGGCCCTTGCATGGTAACATACAGTGGTTGATTCATTTTTGCAAAAGAACGATTTACAGGTTCTGGCCATTCGCTTAGTGGCATTCTTAAAATATGCTTGGTATAAAAATGATTGTATAGCAAGTCCATATACTTAGGATTCGTGAAATCTTTTTTAGCTTCCAATCCTCTGATGGTGTCTAAAATTTTTGGATCCATTTGTTTAGCCAGTACTTCATCAGCGTATTTGCCATATTCTACCGCATCACTCATCATATTAGAAATGATGACCCCTTTTAAATTTTGCTGGTATTTTAAGGCATATTCCATAGCTAAAATTCCACCCCATGAATGACCTAGTAAATAAAAATTTTCTTGGTTTAAATTCAGTGCCTTCCTAACCTGTTCTACTTCTTCTACATACCTAGCCAAATCGAATAAACTGGTGTCTTTCGGATCCTGAGAATTTCCACAACCCAATTGGTCGTAATAAATGATTTCAATTCCTTCAGCGGGCATGAAATTTTCGAAACACTCAAAATATTCATGCGTTGCACCTGGTCCTCCATTTAACAATAATAATTTCATGGTAGGATTGTTCCCAATTCTTTTTGTCCAAACATTAAATGTTCCACTTGGTGTAGTAATAGGAATCATTTGTACCCCACCATTCTGTATCCCTTTAGTTGTTGGTTTAAAATAATCATTGGAAACAACTATTTCATTGTTAGTAGCATTGCAACCAATTATTACTGTAAAGCAAAGAAGTACTAGTAGTAAATAAAGCTTATTCATCGTGTAGGTTTTAATTAAGGTAAGTCAATTTAAAATGAAATACCCTTTAAATGGATTAATTGTTGGTATAGATTTCTTGTGATGGACCCTGGTTTCCCATCCCCTATAGTATGGCCATCAATTGAGATTACGGGGAGAATATTTTTAGTAGAACTGCTGATAAAAGCTTCTTTGGCGGAAGCAATCATACCAATGGTTATATCAGTCTCCTTGATGGTGTAGCCTTTTAATTCGAGTATTTTTTTTCGGGTAACCCCCTGTAGAATATTTTCTTTTGGAGTAAGCACTTCGCCTTGATCGGTTACCATAAAAAAGTTGGCTCTAGGACATTCGGTTACCATCCCGTTAAAATAATATACAACATCATCTGCTCCTGCGGCTTTAATGGTTGGTTGCAAATAAATGGCTATTAAATAGTCGATGGTTTTAATAAATGGTAACTGCCGTTGGTGTTCGTAGGTAATCAGTTTTAACCCTTTTTCAAATACCTGATTTTGGTAATTAAATGGTGATTGACTGATAATTAAATTGGGGTTTCCTATTGAATAGCCATCAGGCGAATCCCCCCCAGTAAGGGTTAAGCGAATTCCTGAATTTGGTAATTGATTTTTTTCCATTAATTGTTCTATTGCTTCAATCAATTCGCTTCGACCTAATGAAACAGGTAGATGCATCGATTGTGCGGAAGAATAAAATCTAAATAAATGGTCTTCTAAAAAAATAGGTTTTCCATTCACCGTAACCAGAAAATCAAAAATTCCATAACCCCTTTGAATAGCTAAATCGGATGCAGCAACAGAAAGACTATTTGCCAAAACCATTTTACCATTTACATATATGTACCGTTCTGTCATTTTTTTTCTTTTAAAAATAATGGCATTAATTGTTGGATGGGTAGCGCAGCAACTTTGTTCCCTTTGAAACCTATTGTTTCTGTGGCAGCAAGCAGCGAGTTAATAATAGCTTCCTCTGTTGCTTCTATAGCTGCCATGAAAAGGGGAGAGGTAGCATCGTTTGGCAAGTTCAGTAATGGTTTGGGTAAATTATTCGTTTGATGCAATACCCTATTTTGTTCCGCAGTTGAAAATGCAATTACATAATCGCCACTTCCATTGGAAGCAATGCCACCTGTTCTTCCCAAACCCAACATGGCTCTTTTGGCTAATCTCATCAGATTGCGATGGTCTAGTGGCGCATCAGTGGCAACAATAATCATACAAGACCCATCCACATTATTCAACAATTCATTGCTAAAACTAAATTTTTGTAAATACGCTCCCACAGCAATACCATTGATTGTTAATACTCCACCAAAATTAGATTGTACCAATACACCAATGGTATATCCACCTAAACTGGCTGGCAGTTTTCTAGAGGAACTGCCAATGCCGCCTTTGAATCCAAAACAAACTGTGCCTGTTCCTGCCCCCACTGCACCTTCTATTACTTTATTAGGCGTTGCGCTTTGAATTGCTGTTAACACATTTTGTTCTGTTACATGCCTACCCCTGATATCATTTAAAAAACCGTCATTGGTTTCACCTACGACTGCATTCACTGAACTGATTTTTTCATTGCCGGCTTGTGCAAGGGTATAACTGATTAAACCATTCATTGCAGCTGGAACACTTAAAGTGTTGGTGAGTACAATGGGCGTTTCTATATTTCCTAATTCATTCACTTGTGTACTTCCGGTTAATTTTCCAAATCCGTTTCCAGTGTATACAGCAGCAGGAACTTTTTGCTGAAATATATTTCCCGAGTGCGGAATAATGACAGTAACTCCTGTATTAACCGTATCCCCTTTTTTGACTGTAGAATGACCTACGGTAACACCAGTTACATCGGTAATACTATTTAATTTACCTGGTTTTAAAACACCAATCTGTATGCCCCAATCACGAGCGCTCTGTATAGTTTGAGCTTGCATATTGACATGCAAAAAACTTGTGATAACTACTGTTGCAATAATATTTACCCAATTCATATTGACCTATTTTTTGGGATAAATCAATGTAGGAATCTTAGTGGAGAAACTAAGTTCAGCGGCTTTACTCGATAAAAATAGTTGAGCAAAAAATCCTTTATGTTGACGAGTAAATAACACAATCAGATCTGGTTTTTGCTTTTTTATATATTGTGTTAATCGTTCAACCAATGAATACTGAATATCGGATGCGACTACTTTGGTTTTAATTGAACGATACAATTCCTTATCAAATACTTTTAATTTTTTAATTGTTTCAGGATGTTGAACACCCATACGTGCATAATGCAATACTTCAGTTGAAGATTCTAATATAGTACTCAACTTGGTTACCTTGTTGAGCTCAGGAACCAGGTTTTCGAAATCTGAAACATAAGTGATTTGTTTAATTGCTTTAGCCGAATATTTTGAAGGGATGGCCAATACAGGAACAGTAGAATGGTTTACCAAATAGGAAGTATGGGTACCCATTAGTTTTCTTAAAATGCCTGCACCATTGGTAGCAATGCAAATAATTTGACATTTACTTTCGGAAGCATAGTCAATAATTGCTTTTGTAGTTTCTTGAGTAAAATCGATGATGTATTTACTTTTTTGTAAAATGGATTTATTGGTTCCAATAGCTGCCGAAACAAATTTCTCTAACTCTTTGGTTAATCTGTGTTTTTCTTCCATCACATATTTTTTGTAAAAGGATAAATTCCAAGCTTGTGGTTGCATCATTTCAACTGCAGAATAAAATATCAATTCTACACCAGTTGCCTGTTTGGCCATTGTTGCTGCAACTTGAATAGCAGCTTTAGAATTGGGAGAGAAATCGGTGGTTACTAAAATTTTCATATTGTGGTTATTTTTTTATTTGCTCTACTGAAGCAATAAAATCTTTAATAAGCTGAATATTTTTTTCTTTGTTGTCGTGCATAGTTCCATGACCTGCTCCCTCAATGATACCAAATTGACTCTTCTTTACCAATCTGCTAAAATAGCGAACCGTTTGAGGCCTGGCTTCATCGTATTCGCCCGTAATAAAAAGTGTAGGTACTTGTATTTTAGGTAAACTTTTAATTCGATTATAATGAATAAGCGTACCAGTTGCAGTAAATTCTGTAGGCCCCCACATATAGTTGTATATAAAGCCATTTCCTGCTGCCATAATCGTGTCTAAGTCGCTAGTGAGTCGGCTATTTCTAACACCAAAGTTTTTTGCATAAACAGTGTTTGCGTTTATATATGCAGCACTATTAAAGTCCCCGGTTTTTTCACCCACAGCAATTGCATATTGAATACTATCGGGTAGTGTTTTAATTAATATATCCGCATCTTTTTTCCAAAGTTTGGTGCTAAAATAAGGGCTGTTAAAAATAATTGCTTTGACTCCTTTTGGGTATTTTAAATAATATTCCAATGCCAAAGCGGTACCCCAGGAATGGCCATGTAAGTAAAATGATTGGAGTTGTAGACTGCTTACAAGGGCTTTTACTTGTTCCACAAATAAAGGAACTTTCAATAAAGAAGTATCTGTATGATAATCAGATCGTCCACTTCCTAACTGATCAAATAATACGATTGGTCTGTCTTTGCCAATGGATTCGAATTGATAAAAAGACCTACTTGTACCACCAGGTCCACCATGCAGCATTAGGATGGGAATACCCTTGCCTTTGCCAATTACTCGATACCATATTTTACCACCTTGCACACCAACTTTTCCCTCACCTTCTTTTAATTGGGCAAGTGCAACAAAAGAAAAATGAATGAGTACTAATAGGGGTAATATTTTTTTGGACATTGGGTTTAATTTAGGCAATAAGCTGTTCCCTTAAAGATACACTAAATTAAAAAACATACATCAAGAGTAATCCCACTGCTGAAGCCAGCATTAGAAGGAATGCTGCCCCACCTAAAATATTTGACCAAATGCCATTGCAAAATGTTCCCATGACTTTTTTGTTATTGGCAATATGCAAAATGATGGCAATTAAAACGGGTGCAGTTAATCCGTACAATATAGCTGCGTATATTAAAGCATTGATGGGAGAAATACCTATGTAGTTAATGGTAAGACCTAGTAAAAGGGAAATAATGATAATGGTATAAAATGCTTTTGCTTCATGAAACTTTTTGTCTAATCCATTTTCCCATGAAAATATTTCCGTAATCATATAAGATAAAGCGCCGCTTAAAACGGGGATGGCTAAAAATCCAGTCCCAATAATTCCAATTGCAAATAATATATAAGCGGCATCACCTGCTAAAGGTTTTAAAGCTTGTGCGGCTTCTTCTACTGTATTAATTTGATGTATACCGGCATTAAAAAGTACAGTACCCGTTGTTAAAATAATAAAGTACATCACTATATTCGAAAACAACATTCCAATATCAATATCTTGGCGCATTTCTGCGATGATTTTTTTATTCACTACTAACTTCTTTTTTCTATGCTTTAAATCTTCAACAGACATGGTAGCCTGCCAGAAAAAAAGATAGGGTGAAATGGTTGTTCCCAAAATGGCTACTAACGTAGCTAAATATTCTTTCGTGAAATGAATTTTAGGAAAAAAAGTGTTCGATAAAATGGCTGTTACATCTTGTTTATATAAAAATGGAACGATGATGTAAAACAATAATACCAGGCATAGATATTTAAGTACAGCCGCTATTTTTTGGTAGGGTAGGTAAATAATTAACACCAATAGTATGACTGTAAAGCAAACACTAAAATAATTGGCATCAATGGCAGGGAACAGTAAATTTCCGACTGCACCCATACCTGCAATATTTGCTCCTATATTTAATACAATCGCAGGAAAGCTAAATACAATCATTAAGTAAAGCACAGGTTTTGGGTAGTAGGTTTTCAAAGTACCTGAAAGCCCTTGCCCAGCAACCATTCCAATTCTTCCACACATTTCTTGTACAGCAGCCATTAATGGGAAACTGATAAATGCCGTCCATAAAGTAGTCAGTCCAAACTGGGCACCTGCCTGTGAATAAGTAGCAATACCAGAAGGGTCATCGTCACTGGATCCAGTAACCAATCCCGGTCCCAAATTTTTCCAAAATGTTTTTAAAGAAAACTTTTTTTTCTTCATTCCTGGATGGTTCTGAATGTGAGATTAATTCTTGGTTCTTTAATCAATTTGGTAGGAGGGAGTTGATGCAACCAAAAACGTTGGGTAGTCCCTTTCATTACCAACAGACTACCATGATGCAACACAATTTGTTTTTTTTCTTGGGTGATTTTGTGTTTGAAATTAAATTTTCTTTCTGCCCCAAAACTAATGGAAGCAATGGCGCCATCCTGCTTTAGCTCGGGCTCTGCATCACTATGCCAACCCATGCCTTCTTCGCCTTGATGGTATAAATTTAACAAACAAGAATTATAGGTTTCATTGGAAATTTTTTCTATGACCGTTTTAATTGCCAATAATTCATCTGTAAATGGAAGTGCGGTTTTGGAAGAATTAGAATAGCGGTATAAAAATGGTTTACTACCATACCAAGCTACTTTTCTTTTGGTGATAATTTGTTTGCCAAAAATTTTTACTTCATCATTTTTCCACTCAATTTGGTTCAGGAGTAACGATAAAAATTGATTGGCTTCTTGGTTATTAAAAACACAACCATAGTAGTTGACTATACCATCTTGTGGTAAAATATTTTCGACTGATTGATCAAATAAATTGGACTGCGTCATGCACTGATTTAACCGGCATTTACAACAGCAACAGAATGAATAGCTGCGCTCACTTCTTTAATAAGTGAAGGATCTTTTTCTATTGCATTGCCTATAACAATAATATCTGCTCCGGCTTTACAATTATGGTATGCTTTTTCTGGCTCAGTAATACCACCACCAACAATTAATGGCACATCAATATGTTTAGCCACTTTTTCAATCATATGCTCTGTGATGGGTCTTTTAGCACCGCTACCTGCATCCATGTAAATCAATTGCATGCCCAACATTTCTCCTGCCATTGCAGTGCACATGGCTATTTCACTCTTATCTGCCGGAATTGGAGAAGCATTTGAAATATAACTAACAGTAGTTGGAGCACCTCCATCAATCACCATATATCCTGTAGGCATAATTTCAAGACCAGATTTTTTCACAAATGGAGCAGAAATCACATGTTGCCCAATCAATAATTCTGGATTTCTTCCAGATATTAAAGACAAGTACAGTAAGGCATCGGCATATTTACTTACCTGTGAAGGAGAGCCAGGGAATAATATAACTGGAATTGAACAGGCTGCTTTAATCTGTTGGATACACTCATCTAGATAACTTGAAATGACTAAGCTGCCACCAACGAAAAAGTAGTCTACATGGGCATCTACAGACAATTTCACCAATTCCTGAATATTATTAGCGTTCACTTTATCGGGGTCAATTAATACCGCAAAAGATTTCTTGCCCTGCTTTTTTCGTAGTGTAATTTGTTGGTAAATCGCGTGCTTCATGCCAATATGGATAGTCTTGCAAAAATGCGGAAAAGTTTCCGTTTAAAGCATTTATTACTCAGGTTCTTCCTTTTGGTGAACCCCGTCCTACTTTGTTTAACTTTTTGGGGCAAAAGTATAAACCGTTTATACACCCAAAATTACCTAATAATCTTATTGACACCTGTGCATAATCAGTCAAAACCAACGTGGATTTGAGCTTGCAAATTATCCACCTTCCTTATCCACAAGCTGTGCATATTTACGGTATTGGATTTTGCGAATGGAAAGATATTTTCGTCAACCGCCTCTACAAATTACCGTTGGGCAGGGACCCATTAATTACTTTTTAAACTTTAACTGCGATATGCCTAATCCACGCGCTCCCAAAGGCTTGCAATTCAGCCGCCGCTTCACCAACGATGGTGTTAGCCCTTATGATATGTTCGAATACGATTACCGCGACAGCGTAATCAAAAATCCGAACGGCGAAAAGGTTTTTGAAATGAATAATGTAGAAGTTCCAAAACAATGGAGCCAGATTGCTACAGATATTCTTGCTCAAAAATATTTTAGAAAAGCAGGTGTTCCTCAACCAGACGG
>JAGOGG010000165.1 GCA_017996795.1 Sediminibacterium sp.
ATACAAA
Organism: Sediminibacterium sp.; assembly: GCA_017996795.1. GTDB lineage: Bacteria > Bacteroidota > Bacteroidia > Chitinophagales > Chitinophagaceae > Sediminibacterium. The sequence goes on from JAGOGG010000165.1 coordinate 8, forward strand.
GTTCCATTCTTTATAAATATTTTATTAAACTTTGTATTGCCGTTCTTATTATTGATGACAAGAGATTCTAAGAGAACACCTCGTATATTAAAACTAGTTTGCTGGATTATCATAATTGGACATTATTTTGATTTTTATAATAATATCATGCCAGGAACCGTAGGCGAGCATGGCGGATTTGGTCCAGTTGAGTTCGGATTTATTTTGATTTTTGCTTGTGGATTTATTTGGTCTGTATCGACACAATTGGCTAAAGCTAATTTAGTACCTAAAAATCACCCAATGCTAGAGGAATCATTACATCACGACATTGCTTAATTAAATAAAAACGTAACGACATAGATCGTATATATATATTATGATTTACTTAATTAGTTTATTATCGCTCGCATTCCTAGTACTCGCTGTTCTAGTGTTAGTCAGAATGCAAAATGTATTAAAATCGGCAGATGTTGATACAAGTGAACAAGAAATACAACTGTCAAATAATAAGTTAAATGCGGCACTTTGTATTGTGTTCTTAGTGCTTTTTACAGTAGCTACAGCATGGTCTTTCCTAGTTTATAGAAAAGATTTCTTACCTGAAGCGTCATCACCGCATGGCCGTGTAACAGATGGCTTGTTTTGGTTTGCAATGGGTTTATTAAGTATTGCTTTTTTGATAGTAAATACACTTCTTTTTTATTTTTCTTGGAAGTATCAACATAAGAAGAACCATCGTGCAACTTTTTATCCTGATAACCATAAATTGGAGTTAATCTGGACAGTAATTCCAGCTGTGGTTATGGCAGTGTTGGTATTTACAGGATGGAGAGCATGGTCAACGATTATGGCAGAAGCATCAGACAAAGCTCAGGTTGTTGAAATCATGGGTAAGCAATTTAACTGGTGGGTTCGCTATGGTGGTGTTAATGATAATAAGCTTGGAAAAAGGAACTTTAAACTAACAGATGATACAATTGGTAATCCAATGGGTATCGATTTCTCAGATGAGGCTTCATTTGATGATTTTATGCACAATAGTGAGATGCACGTTGTAGTAAATAAAGAAGTAAATCTTAAAATTATTGCACGTGACGTGTTGCATAGCGTTTTTATTCCTCACATGAGAGTTAAAATGGATGCCGTGCCAGGTATGCCAACGAGGTTTAAGTTTACTCCAGATAAAACTACTGAAGAAATGCGTGCACTTTTAGGAAAGCCTGATTTTGATTATGAAATTGCATGTACTGAGATATGTGGCCGTGGTCACTTCTCAATGAGAATGAGACTTATTGTTGAAGATGAAGCTTCATTTAATAAGTGGAAAGCCTCTCAGAAACCTATATTGGCATCAATTCTTGAAAGTAACCCAACATTTATTTCTCAAATTCCTGAGAATCTTAAAAGTAAAGCTATGAAATTTGCTCCAGTACCAGTAGCTGATAGTACGACAGCTCAAGCAGGTAGTGCAGTTGCAGTAGGAGCATCATTAAGATAAAAATAAGGATAAACGAGTAAATAAAGTTTACTAAAAAACAAAGTATTAACCTCAAACATTAATAAAATGTCAGTCGTAGAAGCAATTAATACACACGAAGGTCACTCACACGAGGCTGAACATCACCACGAGGAACCAAATTTCTGGCGCAAATATATATTTTCAGAAGACCATAAGACTATTGCGAAGCAATACATGATTTCAGGTATTTTCTGGGCTATCATTGGCGCAGGAATGTCTGTAATATTTCGTATTCAGTTAGGATTTCCTGAAGCAGATATCAGCTGGTTAAAGCCAATTTTGGGTGGCTGGATAGATGAGACGGGAAAGCTAGACCCTAACTTTTATTTAGCATTAGTAACAATGCACGGTACCATTATGGTATTCTTTGTATTGACTGCGGGATTAAGTGGAACTTTTAGTAACTTCTTAATTCCTTTACAAATTGGCGCGAGAGATATGGCATCTGGTTTCTTAAATATGCTTTCATATTGGTTTTTCTTTATCTCAAGCGTATTGATGTTTGTATCTATATTTTTAGAGACAGGTCCTGCAGGTGGTGGATGGGTGATTTATCCTCCATTGAGTGCATTGCCACAGGCACATATTGGTTCAGGCCTTGGACTGACCTTGTGGTTAATAAGTATGGCATTGTTTATTGTTTCGCAACTTTTGGGTGGTATAAACTATATTACAACAGTAATTAACTTGCGTACAAGAGGAATGTTGTTTAGTAGATTGCCATTGACAATATGGGCGTTTATGATAACAGCTATTTTAGGATTAATATCATTCCCAGTATTACTTTCTGCGGCTTTGTTGTTAATTTTTGATCGTCATTTTGGAACGAGCTTCTATCTTTCAGAAATTTATATCAATGGTGAGGCTTTACCAAATATGGGTGGAAGCCCAATCCTATTCCAACACTTGTTTTGGTTCTTAGGGCACCCTGAGGTTTATATTGTATTATTACCAGCTTTGGGTATTTCTTCTGAAGTAATTGCAACAAATTCACGCAAACCAATCTTTGGTTACCGTGCCATGATTGCTTCAATTATGGGAATTGCATTCCTAGCGTTTATAGTATGGGCTCACCACATGTTTGTAACAGGTATGAATCCATTCTTAGGGTCTGTATTTATGTTTTTAACGTTAATTATTGCAGTACCATCAGCAGTAAAGGCGTTCAACTACATTACAACTCTTTGGCGAGGCAATATCATTTTTACGCCTGCAATGTTGTTTTCAATTGGTTTGGTTTCATTGTTCGTATCAGGTGGATTGACAGGTATTATTTTAGGAAACTCTGCGTTAGATATTCAATTACATGATACTTATTTTGTAGTAGCTCACTTCCACGTAGTAATGGGCGCTGCGTCAGCATTTGGATTTTTTGCTGGTATTTACCACTGGTTCCCAAAATTCTTTGGCAGAATGTTGAACAGTACATTAGGCCAAGTCCATTTCTGGTTAACATTCTGTGGTATCTATATGATATTTATTCCAATGCACTATGTAGGTATCGCTGGTTTCCCTCGTCGTTATTATTCATTTACGACTTATAATTTTACAAGCTCGTTTACAGACTTAAATGCATTTATATCTTTAGCTGCTATATTTACGTTCTCGGCACAGTTTATTTTCTTGTGGAATTTCTTCTATAGTATGTTCAATGGTAGAAAATCACCACAGAATCCATGGCGTTCTAATACATTAGAGTGGACGGCACCAATTAATCCTGGGCATGGAAACTGGGAAGGCGAGATTCCAGCAGTATATCGTTGGTCTTATGATTATAGTAAGCCAGGTTCAGAAGAAGACTTTATTCCTCAAAACATTCCATATTCTCAAACACCTGAGTCGAATTTGCCGCATGAAACAGCGTTGATTCCAATGGAAAAAGAAATTGAGGCACAAAATTATAATGACCAATTTGCAAACCACTAATACTGGTTTTTTCAGAAAACTGTTACTTCTGACAATTGTTGCTATTTATCTTGTGATTTTAGCAGGTGGAATTGTTAGAAGTACAGGCTCTGGAATGGGTTGTCCTGATTGGCCTCACTGTTTTGGGCAATGGGTACCACCTACGGATGCTTCCCAACTCCCTGCTAACTATCAGCAAATATATGGGGCAAAACTAAAAGGTGAGGTTGTATTTAATGCCTATAAAACATGGGTTGAATATGCTAATAGACTTGTAGGAGTTGTTTCAGGCTTATTGATTTTTGCAACTTTTATTTTTTCGTTTCGCTTTCTGCGCTCTGACAAAATAGTGTTTGTTGCATGCTTGGTTGATTTGTTTTTAATGGGATTTCAAGGCTGGCTAGGTTCAAGAGTAGTTGCAGCTGAATTAGCACCTTGGATTGTGACGTTGCACATGCTACTCGCAATCCTGATTGTTTTTATTCTATTTTATATATTAAGAAGAATTGATTCGCCAATTTTGAATGAGAATCTTAATGTAAAAAAAGGAAATGTATTGATAACGGTTTTATTAGTACTAACTTTAATTCAGATTCTATTAGGAACTCAAGTTCGGGAAGTGATGGATGACGTGATAGCGAGAGTAGGTTATGAACGAAGAGATTTATGGATAGATGGAATGGATTTCAAATTTTACATTCATCGTTCATTTTCAATTGTTTTGCTTTTATTACAAGTTGCTTTATGGCGTAATATCAAACTTTCTGGAGTAGATGATTTGCAAAAGCTTTCAAATTGGTTGTTAATCGTTGTTTTATTAGAAATATTGATGGGTGTTGTAATGGCTTATTTTAATGTTCCAGCTTTTGCTCAACCTATACATTTAACATTGTCGATAATTTTAGTAGGTTTACAGTTTTTGATTTGGCTGGGATATAATCCTAGAATGATATGGAGATAACAAAAGGAATAGAAATTCAAAAGAGCGGAAGTGCTGTTAAAGCGTATTTCGATATTTTGAAATTTAGGCTGAGTTCTACAGTCGCCTTTTCAGGTGCCATTGGATATTGTTTGGCAGTTGAAAAAGTTGATTGGCTCAAGCTGTCTGTTTTTGTTGTTGCCTCATTAGCATTTACAGGCGCTGCAAATATTATAAATCAGATTATTGAGAAAGATTTAGATAAATTAATGAAGCGTACTCAAGGAAGACCACTTCCGAGTGGCACCATGACGGTACGTCAAGCGATTTTTTATGGATTAGCATTGCTAGCAATAGGAATCATTATATTTCTAGTTTTTTTCAATCTTAGGGCATGTGCATTGGCAATACTTTCTACGATTTTGTATGGGTTTGTATATACCCCACTCAAAAGGGTAGGCCCCATTGCGGTTTTTGTAGGTGCAATTCCAGGTGCATTTCCACCAATGATAGGA
>JAGOGG010000166.1 GCA_017996795.1 Sediminibacterium sp.
GGTTTAGACTTGTCTGATGATAGTTTAAAAGGAACGCCTAAGCGTGTTGCTAAAATGTACGTGAAAGAAATTTTCAGCGGTCTTAATCCCGCCAATAAACCTTCTGTTGCTTTATTTGACAACAAATACAAGTACAACGAAATGTTGGTAGAAAAGAACATATCTTTTTACAGCAACTGCGAACACCACTTCGTTCCTATTATTGGTAAAGCACACCTTGCGTATATCAGCAATGGTAGAGTAATTGGTTTGAGTAAGTTGAATCGATTGGTTGAATTTTATGCGAAGCGTCCTCAAGTACAAGAGCGTTTAACCATGCAAATTGCCAAAGAACTGCAAAAAGAATTGGGAACGGAAGATGTGGCCATTGTAATTGATGCAAAACATCTTTGTGTGGCTAGTCGTGGAGTAGAAGATGATACTTCATCTACTATCACATCGTTCTACGGTGGTAAGTTTAAAGAAGAAAAACGCAAAGAAGAATTTCTTCGTTACCTAGAATTAAAGACTGAGTTTTAAAAAATCATTTACTTTGCCATAAATTTTTAATTCATGGCAAAGTATGCTTTTGTATTCCCTGGTCAGGGCGCTCAGTTTTCTGGAATGGGAAAAAATTTATATGAAGCCCACGCTTCTGTTAAAGAACTATTTGAACAAGCCAACGATATTTTAGGCTTTCGTATTAGCGATACCATGTTTGCTGGAACGGATGAAGCACTAAAGCAAACCAATATTACCCAGCCCGCTATTTTTATACATTCTGTAGCTGCTTTCAAAACAATTGAAGGCGCAAAACCAGATATGGTTGCAGGTCATTCTTTGGGTGAGTTCTCTGCTCTTGTTGCCAATGGTGTATTGGCTTTTGATAAAGCATTAGAGTTGGTGAGCATTCGCGCGAAAGCCATGCAAAAAGCATGCGAATTAAATCCTTCTACCATGGCTGCTGTGTTAAATTTAGCAGATGAAAAAGTAGAGGAAATTTGTGCTGCTATTCAAGCTGAAACAGGTGAAGTAGTAGTTGCAGCTAATTACAATTGTCCTGGGCAATTGGTAATCAGTGGTTCTATTACTGCCATTGATTTAGCTTGTATTAGAATGAAAGAAGCAGGTGCAAAGCGTGCGTTGGTTCTGCCAGTTGGTGGTGCTTTTCATTCCCCTTTAATGGCCCCTGCGAAAGAAGAATTGGCTGCCGCTATTGAAGCAGCTGTATTTAATATGCCTTCTTGTCCTGTTTATCAAAATACAGTAGCAAAAGCAGTTTTCGATCCTTCAGCAATAAAGCAAAATTTAATTAATCAATTAACTGGTGCGGTTAAATGGACACAGTGTGTACAAGCAATGGTAGGGGATGGTGCAACTGAATTTACTGAATGTGGTCCTGGAAAAGTATTACAAGGATTGGTTGGTAAGATTGCAGGTGCAACTGTTACCACGAATGGCTACAGTTAATTATTGCTGCTAGTTGAGTTTTAATGCTTTTAATATTCCGTTGTCCCAAACAGGTAAAACTGCTCTGGTACCTGTGGTGTATGTGGCAATACCAAAACTTTCGTCGTAATCCCATACGCCCCAACCAATGCCAAACTTATTGAGGTAGGTAGACATATCGGTCATATAATTCAAGATGCTTTCTGGGGGCGCTACTTTCTTGTGCACCCCAAACTCGTTGCAGATGACGTCTACTTTTTTCTGTGTACTCCAATTGTATACAGTCTGCATGATTTTATTAATGGAGTCTGCAGCAAATTGCTGACGGCCATACCATTCTATTTGAAACTTGGCTCCAGCATTAGATGCGTTGGCTGCCAATGTACCCACGTTTGTTGGATTGCCTGGATAAGGGAGAAATCGAATGAATGAATAGGGAGCTCCTATCCAATCTGCTCCTTGGTGCGTATAAGTAAAAGGTTCGTAAAAATGAAAGTTGTAAATAATATTTTTCTTTGCAAGTGGCTGTAATTGGATGAGTTCATACCAATTGCTGTGGTTTTCTGCAGTCACAATGATATAGTGATTGGGTGCAGCTTCTCTTATTGAGTTTACGATTTGTTCTTGATAGGGTGCCCACCAGTTTTTGTCGATGCCCGATACCAATCGTTCCGCGCCAATATGCGGTTCGTTCCAAACTTCAAAAAACACTTTCGATGTATCGTATCCTTTAAAATGATTGGCTAAATTTTTCCAAAACTGTCTAAATGATAATCTTGCTAAAGGATCAATCGCTAATCTTGCTTCAAAATTGTCTCCAGTTGCATGCATTTCTAATACGACTGATAAACCTGCAGCAGTAATTCCTTTTACAGCATTTTCAACATGCACTAGATTGGCAGTTTGTAATTCTTCAATCTTGCTTGGATTACTTAAAACCGAAGGGCCTAATGGCAATCTTACATAAGTAAATCCTGCGTCTTTAATTTGTTTGTAATGGGTATTATTATAACGGTTGGCATATTGCCCTGCATCAGAATAATCGTTGAACCAATTGGAGAGATTGATCCCTTTGGCTAATTTGTCTACGGCTGTTCCTTTCGGACCAACTACTGGATCTACCGATGTTCCTGTTTTAGAACAAGACCATAATAAAACAGTTGTAGCAACCATTAAACCAATAATACCTTTGTTCAATCTCACGTTTCAGTTTTTAGTTGATGCTGCAATTGATCCATTCTGGATCAAAATGAGCATTGTATTTTTTATAAAAATGAATGGCGGGCTCATTCCATTCCAAAACCTGCCAAACCATTCCTTTTAGTTCTTTCTCTTTACACTCTTCTATTAAACGTTCAAAAAGGAGCTTTCCGATATGTTGCCCCCTCATTTTTGCTGTAACCAAGATATCTTCTAAATACATTCTCTGCCCTTTCCAAGTGCTGTATCTTATATAATAGAGAGCAAAGCCATGTATTTCGTTGCTTCCATCCGATTTTGTTTCTTCGGCTACAAATGCCCACCATACTGGTTTTTCGCCAAATCCACTTTCAATAAAATGGTCTAGGGTTACGGTTACTTCGTCGGGCGCTTTTTCATAAACAGCCAACTCTTTAATTAGTTCTAAAATTCTAGCACAATCTCGTGCTTCGGCTCTTCTGATTTGAATATTCATAGTGCATTGAGGGCTTGTTCAAAATCGGCAATAATATCTTCTACATTTTCTATGCCTACACTTAGTCTGATTAATCCGTCTGTGATATCAAATTGCAGACGTTCTTCCTTAGATAATCCCATATGACTCATGCTGGCGGGATGCGACAACAATGTATCTGGTGTTCCAAATGAAATGGCTCTTACACAAATTTGTAATGCATCAATAAATTTTTTACCTGCTTCTAAACCTCCCTTTAATTCAAAACTCATGAGTGCACCTGCTTGTTTCATTTGCTTTCTTGCAATGGCATAATCAGGGTGTGTAGATAGTCCGCAAAAATTCACTTTTTCTACTGCCTTGTGATGAGCTAAAAAATTGGCAACCTGTACAGCATTGCTACAGTGTCGCTCCATCCTTAACTCTAATGTTTTTAATCCATTGGTTAATAAAAAAGAATCGAATGCATTGCTATTCCCTCCTAATAAAACATGCCATTTCCAAATAGGGCCGTTCATCAATGTGAGGTCTTTTCCAAGTAATATTCCACCTACTGCTGTTCCATGTCCATTTAAAAATTTGGTAGTGCTGTGCATAACGAAATCTGCTCCCCATTTAAATGGTTGCTGCAAATAAGGTGTTGCTGCAGTATTGTCTACTGAAACTAAAATGCCCTTATTTTTTGCAATGGCACAAACCCTTTCAATATCAATGCAACGCAATGTAGGGTTGGAAGGTGTTTCAATATGAATCAACTTGATTGTTGTATGTTCTGCAATAGCCGCTTCAATAGCTGCTTCATCATTTAGGTTGATCATCACTGTCTCTACACCCGTATCCGCTAAAACTTTATGCAAGAGTTCGTGTGTGCCACCATACAATGCGTGATGTGTTAATACTGCATCGCCTTTGCTTAAAGTGCCTAAAAATAAAGTGCTTAATGCTGCTTGGCCGCTGGAATGCAATAGGGCTTTTACTTCTAGCGGATTTCCCGATTCGTTTTTAAGTCCAAATGTTTCTAGTGCTGCAATAATTTCTTCAGCAACTGTAAAACTTGGATTACCCCACCTGCTGTATATTTTTGTTTTGTCTTTTCCTGCAAAACGTTCACTGCCTTCTGTTGCTGTATCAAATGTAAATGTTGAACTGGCATAGATGGGTGTTAAGTGTGCATGATCTGCATTGGCATGACCAGATGCATGTATTGCAGTGGTTCCAACTCCTTTGAACTTTTTACTCATATTGCTCCTCTCTTTTAGAAAATATGTAGCCAATATTATTCACTGTCATAAGCCCATTTTACCCAAGTGGCACCCCAAGTAAATCCACCTCCAAAAGCTGCCAAAACAATATTGTCTCCTTTCTTTAATTGTTTTTCCCAATCCCATAAACAGAGTGGAAGTGTAGCAGCAGTGGTGTTACCATATTTCTGAATATTGATCATTACTTTTTCTTTGGGTAAGCCCATTCGATTAGCAGTTGCATCTATGATTCTTAAATTGGCCTGGTGTGGTACCAACCAAGCAATATCGTCTGCGGTTAAATTGTTTCGCTCTAATAATTCTGCACTTACATCGGCCATTCCTTTTACCGCAAATTTGAAAACGGCTTGTCCTTCTTGGTATGCATAGTGTTCTTTTGCCATCACCGTTTCAACAGTGGCTGGTTTTAAGGATCCACCCGCTTTCATATGTAAATATTGTCTACCACTTCCATCGC
>JAGOGG010000167.1 GCA_017996795.1 Sediminibacterium sp.
GTCTCGAGTTATCGAGGCCTTTTTTATTTCCCACCCCTCAGCATGAACCAACAACTTACACATGAACTAATTTCTAGTTAACATTAATTGGGTAAATTGTACCTAATTCAAAAGGTGAAAATGAAACGATTGTTGTTTACAGGTATTTTATTTCTCCAGATCATTCCAATAATGGGTCAAGTTTACCAAACTGCTGATAAGAAAGCCAGTATAACCACTATAAAGTTGTTTAATAATTTATTTAAAGCGCTACCAGAAGGAATATTATTTGGGCATCAAGACGATTTGGCTTACGGATTAGGATGGGAGTATATTCCAGGTAAAAGTGTAATTCAAGATGCTGTGGGGGAATATCCTGCCATGTATGGTTGGGAATTAGGTGATTTAGAATTGGATGCTTTGATTAATTTGGACAGTGTTCCTTTTAAAAAAATGACCAGTTTTATTCAAGAGGGATATGAAAAAGGGGGGATTATAACCATTAGTTGGCACGCGAACAATCCTGTAACGGGTAAAAATGCTTGGGATATCGGCGGTAATGCAGTTGCTTCAATTATTCCAGGGGGTGAAAAACATGCGTTGTATAAATCTTGGTTAGATAAAGTAGCAGTTTTTATGCTTGGGTTAAAAAATAATAAGGGTGAATATATCCCCGTTATTTTTAGGCCGTTTCATGAGTTTACAGGCAACTGGTTTTGGTGGTGCCAAAATGTTTGTACTCCTGAAGAATATAAGGCATTATGGAAGTTTACTTTCGACTATTTAACCAATACAAAACAGGTTCACCATTTGTTATATGCGTATAATCCTGAAAAATTTGAAAATGAAGCAGGGTATCTGCAATATTATCCAGGTGATGAATATGTAGATATCATGAGTTTTGATTTTTATCAATATGGTGACCCCTCCAATAACAGTGATTTCGAAAATACTTTAGACAAGCGATTGGGTATTTTAACTGAAGTAGCAAAGAAACATAAAAAGCTTCCTGCATTAGCCGAAACCGGATTCCTGAATATTCCTTACGCAGAGTGGTTTACCAAGAAATTGATGAAAGGGATTGGTAACCATCAAATTTCCTATATTCATTTATGGAGAGATGGGGGATTGGTAAACGGGAATGGGAAATATCGGTTTGCTCCATCTCAAGACCATTTTATTCCAGTGGGAAGAGATCCTTCGTTTATGGATTTCTATAAATTATATATTTCGAACAAATTTATTTTTGAGAAGAAAGCCCGCGATTTAAAATTATACCAATGATGAAATATTTTTTATTAATGACACTTTTATTTTCCATTAAAGCAAGTGCGCAAGAAAAACTGTATGATTCTGTGCTTGCAAAAAAGTTGGGTGCAGATAAGAATGGCATGAAGGGCTATATATTGGTGCTTTTGAAGACTGGCCCAAATAAAACAACCAATCAGCAATTCATTGATAGTTGCTTTGCAGGTCATATGCAAAATATGGGGGTGATGGTAAAAGCGGATAAATTGGTGGTTGCAGGTCCACTTGGGAAAAATGATAAAACATACCGGGGAATTTTTATATTGAATTTAACCAGTATTGAAGAAGCAGAAAAATTACTACAAACTGATCCCGCTATTCATTCAGGATTACTTGCCCCTGAATTGTACAAATGGTATGGATCTGCTGCATTAGCGGCATATCTACCTTTTGCTGAAAAAATCAGTAAAAATTAAATTTTTGTATTTAAAATATTTTCAATGAAAAAATTAATTGAATATGTAAATGATTTAAGAACCTATTTGCCCAACGCAAATAAACTTAATGAAAAAGTATCTTCATCTAATGTAGGTTGGCATATTGATCATTCCTTATTGGTGTTATCTCAAATTATTACTGCCATGGAATCTTCCGACCCAGTTTACTATCGGTTCCAGTTTAATATAAAAAGGTTCTTGGCTTTTAGTTTGAATCGATTTCCAAGAGGTGTTGCTAAAGCACCCAAGCTAGTCAAGCCAACGGAAGCTTTTGATGAAGCCAATACCATTGCTGCATTTGAAAATATACAACAGCGTTTAATTGTACTTGAAAATTTAACTCCCAATCAGTTTTTCATTCATCCTTTTTTTGGGAAGCTGAATAAAAAAGCAGCAATTAAAATGTTGACGATACATACGGCTCACCATATTTTAATTATTAAAGACATCATTCATAAACAAGCCTAGCTACAGCAATTAAACGCTTTATCTTAGCAAAAATAAAATACTATGATAAAAGCGAAAGGATATGGTGCTACAAGTAAGGAAAGCGAAATTGCTCCCTTGTCTTTTGATCGCAATGATTTAAATGCCACAGATATTCTAATTGATATTCTTTATTGTGGAATCTGCCATTCGGATATTCATACAGCCAGAGGTGAATGGGGACCTGCGATTTATCCAGTTGTACCAGGACATGAAATTGTTGGCAAAGTAATTCAAGTGGGTAATCAAGTTACCCGATTTAAAGTAGGTGATATAGCGGGTGTAGGTGTGTTTGTGGATTCTTGTAGGTCTTGCACTCCCTGTCAAAAAGGGTTAGAGCAATACTGTGAAGAGGGAATGGTTCCAACTTATAATGGGTATTATCGTGATAAGAAAACCCCTACTTATGGAGGGTATTCCAATTGTTATGTTATTGATGAGAAATATACTTTGCATATACCTCAAAAAGAAAACTTAGCTGGAGTTGCACCATTGCTTTGTGCTGGAATAACTACTTATTCTCCACTTAAATTTGCTGGAGTAGGCAAGGGGCACATCATTTTGCTTTATCAACCGATCCTGCTCAAATGAAAGCACTAAAGGGGAAGTTTGATTTTATTTTAAATACCGTTGCTGCTGTTCACGATATGAACAAATTTTTAGATTTACTTACTTTAGAAGGTAAGATGATTATTGTAGGAATTCCACCTGAAGACAGTGCATACAATGCTGCTAAATTGATTTCAAAAAGAAGAAGCATTATTGGCTCAATGATTGGAGGGATAGCAGAAACCCAAGAAATGCTTGACTATTGTGCAGAACATCAGATTTATTCTGATATTGAATTAATTGGAGTGCAAGATATTAATACAGCTTACGAAAGAGTAATCAAATCGGATGTGAAGTATCGATTTGTAATTGATATGAAAACACTTTAGTTTTCTATTTCAACTATTAGTTCAACCTCTACAGCCATATTAAAGGGAAGTGTGTTGGTTCCAATTGCAGAACGGGCATGCTTCCCTTTTTCGCCTAATGCAAGTACCATTAAGTCAGAGAATCCATTCATCACTTTGGGTTGATCATAAAAATCTGAACTGCTGTTAACTAGCCCCAATACTTTTACTATTCTTTTTATTTTGGAAAGTTCACCTAGTTCTTTTTTTAATACAGCTAATTGATTAATTGCAGTCAGTCTTGCAGCTGAATAGCCTTCCTCTATGGTTAAGCTATTCCCTAATTTTCCAGTGATGTATTTTCCTGATGGATCAGACGGCCCTTTACCAGAAAGAAATAATAAATTCCCTGTCCTAACTACATTAACATAATTCGCCACAGGTGCAGATATATTAGGGAGTATGATACCTGCAGCAGCGAGTTTTTCCTCCGGTGTTTGAGCGAAAGATTTTACTACTATAAATAAGCCAATGATTAAAAATAATTTCTTCATTTAGGTAATATTTGGTTGAATGAAAGGAGGAAGTTGCTTCGGCTGGTGAATGCGAAATTGTTTATGAGGAATAAATTCACCCGAGACAAGTTCAACAGATTTTTTAGACACATTAAAGCTCTTAGCTAAAAAATCAATTAAAAAAGCAGTCGCTTTCCCGTTTTCAGGGGCAGTCATCACACTGATTTTTATTTGATCCCCTTTTACCTTACCCCATAAGTTCGTTCTAGCCCCGGCACTCACCAATACACGTATATTCAACACATCATGATCCCAACTATAAAAGGATGCCGTCATGAATTAAAATTAATGATTGCTGTACATTTTTTCTCCTGCAGTTACTGCAAAAGGTAATATATTTTGAGCTGGCGGAATAGGACAAGTTGCATAAGGAGTAAAAACGCAAGGAGGATTGTAGGCTTTATTGAAATCGATCATGAAGTTAGGCGATTCGGCTTCTGTTTTAAGGATATACAAAAACCTTCCCGCAGCATAAGTGGATTGTCCTGATGTGGCATCTCCCATTACAATTAATAAATAATCACCTTCTGAAATGGCGTCTAAAGTATAAAACTGGCCCTTGTATTCAAACCTTATTTTCCCGACCAGCTCTGTTGGATTTTCTTGACCCAGCGCATTCTTGATGATGATATTCTGTTTAAAAACAGGTTTAATCAGGTTTGCTTTGATGCGCCAACTACTATCTGTTTTAAAATAGTCAATTCCAGCAAAATTCTTTAGTTGTATTGATTGCAGGTTTCTCAATCTAACGCCAATTTTTTCGCCTCTTTTGATGATGGTAAAGCGTAAGTTTCGGTGATTGACAACTGCAGAAATAGTTGGGCCACTAAAAATCTGAATTTTATTTTTGGTCATTTTCCCATTTACTTCATAGCTTGTTCCAAGAGCAGGTTTTAACCAAACACTATCTCCGATTTTTATTAATTCGCCCCCATTAGAAGCAATTGTGCCAGCGGGAAATACAATTTGATTATTGATTCCAGCGCCAAATTTATTTACTCCTTCATTTAACCATAGCAATCCTTCTAAATTAAGCCATCCATCTTCTGCTTTTAATGCGCGCACCCTAGCTCTTTTCCAATCTTCAATTTCCTCTGAATGGTCTTTGTT
>JAGOGG010000168.1 GCA_017996795.1 Sediminibacterium sp.
CAGGTGGGATACTTAATGCTTTCGCTCAGACACACACAGTGTATCGCGTATGTCGAGTATCCATCGTTTAGGGCGTGGACTACCAGGGTATCTAATCCTGTTTGATCCCCACGCTTTCGTGCCTCAGCGTCAATATATGCGTAGTAAGCTGCCTTCGCAATAGGTGTTCTATGTCATATCTAAGCATTTCACCGCTACATGACATATTCCGCTTACCTCCACAATATTCAAGACAGATAGTATCAATGGCAGTTCTAGAGTTGAGCTCTAGGATTTCACCACTGACTTACCTGCCCGCCTACGCACCCTTTAAACCCAGTGAATCCGGATAACGCTTGCACCCTCCGTATTACCGCGGCTGCTGGCACGGAGTTAGCCGGTGCTTATTCATAAGGTACCGTCAGACGATCTAGAAAGACCTTTTTTCGTCCCTTATAAAAGAAGTTTACAATCCAGAGGACCTTAATCCTTCACGCGGCATGGCTGGATCAGACTTGCGTCCATTGTCCAATATTCCTTACTGCTGCCTCCCGTAGGAGTCGGGCCCGTGTCTCAGTGCCCGTGTGGCTGATCATGCTCTCACATCAGCTACTGATCGTAGACTTGGTGGGCCGTTACCCCGCCAACTATCTAATCAGCCGCACACCCATCAACAAGCGCCGAAGCTATAATAGCAATGTGATGCCACATCGCTATGTTACGGGGTATTAATCCAAATTTCTCTGGGCTATTCCCCACTTGTAGGAAGGTTGTGTACGTGTTCCGCACCCGTTTGCCGGTCGTCAACAATTGTATTGCTACAATCTTGCTACCCCTCGACTTGCATGTATTAAGCCTGCCGCTAGCGTTCATCCTGAGCCAGGATCAAACTCTCCATTGTAAATGAATTGTTCAATCTGACTATTATTCTCAAATTAATTGAAATTAACGTCGATTATGTTGTTTTGTATTTTTTGATGCTTTAAACCTTCACCTGAATTTTTAATTTTCAGATTACTGTTGCTTCCAAACTTTCAAAGAACTTTAACCGCCTCCCTACAGAGTCAGTCGTATATTTTACACCAGACTTCTCTCGCAAGAACTACTGGTAAAAAAAATCATCTTAAGAACTATTTGTAAAACCTCGGCCACCTCTCTTAAACCCCTCTGCCTCAACTACTTGTGAACCGCTTTTATCGAAGAACTCCGCTCTTTTCCCGAACGGGCGGCGAAGATACAAACCTTTTTTAAACTAGCAAACTTTTTTCAAAATTTATTTCGCCTTTTTTATCTCCAACCTCTCTCCTAAAACCTTTAAAGAACATCCCCTTTTTGTTAAGCGGGATGCAAATATAGGACGTAAATTTTACCTAACAAATGTTTTTTGAAACTAAATGGGGCTGGTTTGCTCAAACCTTTTATTTACGAGGGTTTCAAGCAATAAAAAAAATTAAGGAAAAATGACTTTGGCTAAAAATAATCCCTGAGGGGGCGTACTAAAGTCGGCCTTTGTACAATCTTTTGCAAGAATGATTTTTTCAAAATCATCTAATGATAATTGCCCCCTGCCTACTTTAAGCATTGTACCTACAAGGCCACGCACCATTCCGCGCAGAAAACGATTGGCCTGAACATGAAAAATGTATTGTTGATCGGCGGCTATGCTCCACTCCGAAATAAGAATAGTGCAATTATGCGTAAACACTTGCGAATTACGTTTGGCAAAGCTGGTAAAGTCGGTATGTTTTTTTAACACTGCTGCTGCTTGTTGTAAAAGCGCTAAGTCTAATTCATAAGGATAAAACCAACCCCTATCTTTTAAAAAGGGATTCTTCTGTTGGTATATATAATAGTGATAAGATCTTGCAACAGCATCAAATCTACAATGGGCAGTATCGGCAACTGCTTGAATAGACTTCACCGCAATATCTTCAGGCAAAATGGCATTTAAATTATATACATGCTTATTGGAAATAGATAAATCCGTATCAAAGTGAAAATAGTTCTGCAAAGCATGTACACCCGCATCTGTTCTTGAGGAACCCGTTAAATTAAATTCAACTTTAAATAAAGTAAACAAGGCTTTTTCAATAGCCAATTGAATGGTTGGCGCATTGTCTTGTATCTGAAAGCCATGATACGCCGTGCCCTTGTAAGCCAATTCCAAAAAATACCTGGGCATAATACTAATTATTCTTTTTCTGAGCTTCTCTTACAACAATAGGCTTAGGAATTGGAATCAAAATGACTAGGTTTTCGAACTTCGTACCATTTTTCACTTTAAATATTTGCTCTAAACCAGCATCGGTATTACGTTCAGATAATTTTTCAACTTGTTTTTCTGAAGGAACTGCGGTAATGGGTTGCTCAGGAGCTTCCCCTCTGATTAATGCCAAAGAAACCATGTCCATTAGCATCCACTCCCCTTCTTGAGTAATTTTTAGCGAATAGCCCTTAGGCTTACCTGAGACAGCAAACTTATAATTGTACTCTTTATAAGCACCTGCTGGAAAACCCAACACCATGCTGTAGTCGCCATCGGATAAATTGGGAATTAATAGATAGCCTTTTGCATTAGAAGAATGCACATTACCTTTAAGCTGTATATAATAAGGCTGATTGTTTTCAGATTGTATATACAAGAAATTATTTTGGGCATTCACTAAAAACGCCATTAATAAAAATCCGGTTAAAATGGATAAGCGGTGTACAATACAACGGATGAACATGTAATCTTGCTTTTTTCAAATTTACTACTTAATACCAATTATGAGGAAACTATTACTACTAATTGCCCTTGCACCAATGGGCAGTTTGATGGCACAGGAACAAAAGGCAGCGGCACCCAAACTGTATAGAGCAGTACCAGAGAAAATAAACAATTTGGTACATACCAAGTTGAACGCAAGTTTTGATTATGCTAAATCGCGCTTAAACGGAAATGTTTGGATTACTTTAAAGCCACATTTTTATGCAACGGATTCTTTGCAACTTGATGCAAAAGGAATGGATATAAAACAAGTAGCTGTAGTAAAAGCGGGAAAAAATATTCCACTCAAATACCAATACGATGGATGGGTATTGCGCATCAACTTAGATAAAAGTTACACACGTAATGAAAGCTATACCATCTATATTGATTATACCGCAAAGCCAGATGAATTAGAAGTTAAGGGGAGCGCGGCTATTACAGACGCAAAGGGTTTGTATTTCATTAATCCCACCGGAGAAGACAAAACCAAGCCCACTCAAATATGGACCCAAGGGGAAACAGAAGCAACTTCAGTATGGGTACCCACTATTGATAAAACCAATCAAAAAACAACACAAGAATTTAACTTAACCGTTCCTTCAAAATATGTAACATTAAGCAATGGTAAATTGGTGAAACAAACCAAGAATGCGAATGGAACAAGAACAGATAGTTGGAAAATGGATTTACCCCATGCCCCTTATTTGTTCTTTATGGGTGTTGGAGAGTATGCAATCATTAAAGATGCATATAAAGGCAAAGAAGTAAGCTATTATGTAGAGAAAGAATATGAAAAAGTAGCAAGGAAAATTTTTGGTAACACTCCAGAAATGATGCAATATTTCTCTACCAAGTTAGGAGTAGACTATCCATGGATCAAGTACAGCCAAATAATAGGAAGAGATTATGTAAGTGGAGCAATGGAAAACACTACAGCTACTTTACACCAAGAATCTGCACAACAAGATGCTAGAGAATTAACGGATGGAAATAGTTGGGAAAGTACTGTAGCGCATGAATTATTTCACCATTGGTTTGGCGATTATGTAACTGCAGAAAGTTGGAGCAATTTAACAGTGAATGAAAGCTTTGCAGATTACAGTGAATACTTATGGGCCGAATACAAATTTGGTAAAGACGAAGCAGCATTTATCAATTGGAGTGCAATGAATGGTTATTTGAACAGTAAGGCAGATGCTTCAAAGCATTTGGTTCGCTTTTATTATGACTCACAAGAAGATATGTTTGATGTAGTAAGTTATAGTAAGGGTGGAAGAATTTTAAATATGCTCAGAAACTATGTAGGAGACGATGCATTCTTTAAATCGTTGAATAAATATTTAACGGACAATAAATTTGGAACAGGAAGTGCACATAAATTAAGACTGGCATTTGAAGCAACAACAGGAAAAGATTTAAACTGGTTTTTTAATCAATGGTATTTCAATAGTGGTCACCCTAGTTTAGTCATCAGTAATAGCTATGATGCAGCTACACAGAAAGCGATGGTGGTAATTAAACAAACACAAACAACTGGATTATTTCAATTACCTGTAACAGTTGATTTATATTATGGGGCAACAAAAAAGAGGTATCAAGTATGGGCAAAAAATGCAGTAGATACATTTTACTTTGCCGCTGCAACAAAACCGAATTTAATTAATGTAGATGCAGACAAAGTATTGCTAGCAGAGAAAAAAGAAACAAAAACTTTGGAAGAATATGCACATCAATTTAATTATGGTGGACATTATTTAGACAGAAGAGAAGCCATAGATATGGCATCTAAAAAAATTAGTGACCCAGCAGCTTTTGCAATTGTTGCTGCAGGCTTAAAAGATCCTTATTTCAGAATAAGAATGAAGGCCCTGGGTAGTTTTGGAGCAGCAAAATTAGACAATGCTACACTTGCCTTAGTTGAAAAAATGGCCAAGGATGATGCATCAAAATTAGTAAGAGCAGATGCAATCAGTATTTTAGGAACACAAAAAAATGCAGCTTACGCCAGTCAATTTGAGCAGTTCGTTAATGACTCTTCTTATTCAGTAGCAGGTGCTG
>JAGOGG010000025.1 GCA_017996795.1 Sediminibacterium sp.
AACATTAGCCATTGCTTGTGAGGCACTAGGTGCAGACAATGTAAGGGCCATATTAATGCCTTCCCCTTACTCTACTGAACATTCTGTAAACGATGCAGTGGCGCTGAGCAAAAACTTAAATAACCCATACGATATTGTTCAAATAGACCAGGTTTATAATAGCTTTTTAAAAACCTTAGATCCACTTTTCAACGGCCTCCCCTTTTCATTAGCAGAAGAAAATATTCAAAGCAGAAGCAGGGGAAATATTTTAATGGCCATTGCGAATAAGTTTGGATATGTATTATTAAATACATCTAACAAAAGTGAATTGGCTACTGGTTATGGAACCCTTTATGGAGATATGGCTGGAGGGCTTGGTGTACTAGGTGATTGTTATAAATTACAAGTGTATGAATTGGCCAAATACATCAACAGAATAAGCGAAATTATTCCCCAACATATTATTAGTAAACCTCCAAGTGCTGAATTAAGACCCAATCAAAAAGACAGTGATAGTTTGCCAGACTACGAGGTCCTCGATAAATTATTGTATCAATATATTGAGAAAAGACAAAGCCCGGCCAATATTAAAGAACAAGGCTTTGATGCTGCATTAGTAGACCGAACCATTAAAATGGTTAACAACAACGAATACAAACGCAATCAATTTTGTCCCATCATTCGAATTTCTCCAAAAGCATTTGGAGTGGGAAGAAGAATGCCGATAGTAGGTAAATATTTGAGTTAATTGTTTTTGCTTAAAACCAAAATAGGAACATTGCTATGAAAAGCCAATTTCTTAGTATGGCTCGAAGAAAATAATTGAGCAAAGAAATGATGTTCTTTAGGAACAGTAATTACCAAATCAATCTGTTGTTCATCTACAAAATGATTAACTCCCTCAATAAAATTTTCATCGTGAGAAAAATGATAGCTGGGGTTTAGTTTTTCTAGAACAGTATGTACAGCAAAACTTTCGCCCATCACAGTCCCAGGAAATGTTTCTTCAAATTCATCAGGGGCCGATTCTATATTAAACACCATTAATGCAGCTCCTGTTAACTGTTGAATATTCCCTATTTGCTCAACTGGTATGTACTTTTCAGCATCATTAAAGTCGCAAGCAAATAATAATTTTTGAATAGGCTTAAAGCTAGATTTAGCAGGTACAATAATCAAAGGAATATGGCTATGCTCTGCAATATGAACGGTATTGCTTCCAATTAAAGTTTCTTCTAAAGCACCACCGCCAGTAATTCCCATAACAACCAATTCTATAGGGTTGTTCTCCCCAAAATCTTCTAAGGCTGAAAGTATAGAACCATATACTGCATGTATATCAAACACAAGGCCTGTGTTGGAATACTTTAATAATAAGTCGGCCCTAAATTGATACAATCTTTTTTCGGCTGATTCTCTAAAACCATCAATTTCAGGAATCTGAATTCCCGGCATCATCGGATCAATAGCTACCGGTATTTCGTAAGCATGCAATAAAACAATTCGCTCTGCTTTTACTTGTTGCGCAAAATGAACTGCATAATCAGCAGCATTACTGGCTGTTGTAGAAAAATCCGTAGGTACAATGATGGTTTTCATAATCCTTTTATTTTGTTTGAAGTTCTGTTAAAAGAGCTACATAAAAAATGAAAAAAATCATGTTTTAAAGATTTTCAATAATCCCTGCAATTCCTTGCCCACCACCCACACAGGCAGTTACCATTCCGTATTTCTTATTCAAGCGCTTCATATCATTTAACAGCTGAACGGTTAATTTACAACCAGTGCATCCTAGAGGATGACCTAATGCAATTGCACCTCCATTGATATTCACTTTAGTTGCATCTAACCCTAATTCTCTAATTACTGCCAATGACTGAGAAGCGAAAGCCTCATTTAATTCAAATAAATCAATATCGCCTAAATTCATTCCTGCTTGCTTTAATACTTTAGGTATAGCAGCAACAGGACCAATGCCCATGATTCTTGGATGAACCCCTGCAGATGCGCAGTTGACCAATCTTCCAATTGGCGTTAAACCCAACGATAACATCATTCTTTCACTCATCACCAAAGCAAATGCAGCACCATCACTAGTTTGAGAAGAATTTCCGGCAGTTACCGATCCTCCAACTGCAAAAGCTGCTTTTAATTTAGATAATCCTTCTACCGTAGTATCGGCCCTTAATCCTTCATCGGTATCCACAGTATATGACCTCACTGCCTTTTTACCTTTTTCGTTTACATAGGTTTCTTCTACGGCAATAGGTAAAATTCCCGATTTAAAATAACCATTTTCAATGGCCGTTTTGGCTTTCATATGAGAGGCGTAAGCAAAAGCATCTTGGTCTTCTCTTGAAATATTAAACTCTTTGGCCACTGCTTCTGCAGTTAACCCCATACTCAAATAATAATCTGGTTCTTCTTTGGCAATTGCATAAGAGGGAACGGTCTTCCATCCTGCAGTAGGTACCAAGCTCATGCTTTCTGTACCACCGGCAATAATACATTCCGCCATGCCCGATCTAATTTTAGCGGTTGCGGTTGCAATGCTCTCTAATCCACTTGCACAATATCTGTTAATCGTAATACCGGCTACTTCAATTCCCAAGGCTTTTGCAGCAATAATTCTTCCAAATTGCAGGCCTTGCTCTGCTTCAGGTACCGCATTCCCAACAATCACATCATCTACTAATTTCGAGTCTAGCTGTGGCACAGATGCCATTAATCCTTTGATTACCTCAACAGCCAAATCATCGGGTCTAAAAAATCGGAATCCACCTTTTTTACTTTTAGTAACTGCGGTTCTAAATCCCGCTACTATATAGGCTTCTTGCATAAACTTGATTTAATCATCCAAATGTAGTAAAAATGATTAAAAGTTGTTTATGCAACTAAATTTTAAATGAGGCTTTCGGGGTATTTTCGCAAAAAATAACACATTGTACACTTTACTCAGAAACCTATTATTCAAAGCACCCCCAGAAAAAGTACATTACTTTTCTATGAATTGCCTAAAAATGGCTACTAGTTTGGGGATTGGGGACACTGTTATTAAAAATTTATTTCAATACAAGCCCACCAATCTTGCAAAAGAAGTGATGGGTTTGCATTTCCCCAACCCAGTGGGGCTGGGTGCAGGTTTCGACAAAAATGCGGCTTATTTACATGAGTTAGAATCGCTGGGTTTTGGATTTATTGAAATAGGTACTGTTACGCCAAAAGGTCAGCCTGGTAACGAATTACCAAGACTATTCAGACTGCCTGCAGATAAAGCTTTGATTAATAGAATGGGCTTTAACAATGAAGGAGTAGCGGCTGTAAAAGAAAGATTAATTAATTGGAATAGCAGAGGGAAGTCAGTGGGCGATTTAATCATTGGGGGCAATATTGGTAAAAATAAAATTACCCCCAACGAAGATGCCTGGAAAGACTATAGCATTTGCTTTAAAGAATTACACGATCAGGTTGATTATTTTGTAGTAAACGTTAGTTCACCTAACACACCTGGCTTAAGGGCATTGCAAGAAAAAGATGCGCTTACAAAAATTTTTAGCGAATTGCAACACCATAATGCTGGGAAGAAAAAACCAAAACCGCTTTTATTAAAAATTGCACCTGATTTAACTAAAGAACAATTAGATGATATCATTGAGCTTTCATTGTCGATGAACTTAAGTGGCTTAGTGGCCACCAATACCACTTTAGATCGATCCAATTTAAGTGCAGCATCAGCCCAACTAAGTGAGTCGATTGGTATGGGGGGATTAAGCGGAAAGCCAGTCCAAAAAAGATCTACTGAAATTGTTCACTATATTTCTACTCAAACAGAAGGTAAACTGCCTATTATTGCAAGTGGTGGAATCTTTACTGGTGAAGATGCAGAAGAGAAATTAAAAGCCGGAGCATCCTTGGTTCAAGTTTGGACTGGTTTTGTATATGAAGGCCCATCGATTGTAAAAAATATTTGTAAATACTTAGCTGAAAAAAAATAATTAATGGAACATTTATTCACTACCGAAAGCTTAATCAGTTTTTTAATCCTAACCATTTTAGAAGTGGTATTAGGGATAGACAATGTCATATTCGTGAGCATCATCATGAATAGAATGCCCAAAGCATTTCAAAAAAATGCCAGATTAATTTGGATGTTTACTGGCATTATTACTAGAACCATTTTGTTATTCGGCTTGAGTTGGTTGTTAACACAAAAAGGAAAGCCGGTCTTTAGTTTGTTTAGCAAAGATTTTGACTTAGCTAGTTTAGTCATGTTGGGCGGAGGACTGTTCTTGATTTATAAAACGGTAAAAGAAATCCACCACAAACTAGAAGGAGAAGAAGACGCATTAGCAGGTAGAAAAACTAAGGAATTAGGCATTGCCAGCGGAATTGCTCAAATTATCATGATAGATATGGTTTTTAGTTTCGACAGCATCATTACTGCCGGAGGTACTGCCAAGCATTTAGAAGTAATGATTGCAGCAGTAGTAATTGCAATGATTATTATGTTTTTATTTAGTGCAAATATTTCCTCTTTTATTCACAAGCATCCAACTTTAAAAATGTTGGCTTTGTCTTTTTTAGTGATGATTGGAATGGTATTACTAGTAGAAGGTTGGAATGCAGAAAAAGCACATGAACTTCACTTAAAGCATTACGTATATTTTGCAATGGCTTTTTCTTTTTCTGTAGAACTACTCAATATGAAAGTGAGAAGAAAATCTGTACCAGTAGAATTGAGAGAGCCACATATCGAAGTACCCAGTGAAGGGTACTCCGATCAGGCAAAATAATATTAGAAATCAAATCCTAAAGCAAAATAGTAAACAGGAGCGCCTTTGAAGATTCCCTTCATTGGCCAACCTGCGTCGAACTTCATGAAGTACCCCAATAAAGTACTTCTTACTCCAAAGCCATATCCACCAGCGAATGGACCTAAACCTCCAGCATCGATTTTAACCACTACTGGTGTTTGGTTATTGGTAATGACTTCGCCTGGACGCTTTATACCGTTGTACTTGCCGTTCCAAGCAGTGCCCAAGTCTAGAAATTGCACCAATTGGAAGTTTCGTAAGAATGCATTGTTGATGGGTCTATCAAAAATGGTTGCAAAGAGTGGTAATCTAAATTCACTATTGATTACAAAAGCATTGTTACCATTGGCAATATTTTGTCTATATCCACGCATATTTACTGCCAAAGACTGGAATGCATAATTCTGGTCTGCTGCAGGTTGATTGCCATTATTGAACTTAGGCCCAATCCATCCATCCACACCACCTAAATAATAAATCAACTTTTGGTTACCCCAAGAAAAATCAGCTGCAACCCTTCCAGCCCAAATAAAATTGCGATAAATTTTATGGTAATACCTGCCATCAAATCCAAAATTCATGGTTGGCTTCCCATTATTAAGCGCTGTTTTTAAAGTAGGCATATTTACATCTAGATAAACTTTGTATCGCAAGCCATTCCAGATATTTTGTGTTGGGTTAATGGTATTGTCATGCACATATTCAATTCTTGAAAGAACAAATTTTGAAACTGTATCTTGATAAGCCAAGGCATTTGGATTTGGCTGACCAGCTATATTATCATACGATTTCAAGACGCCTCTATCAGAACGCAAACCAATGGTTGCTCTGATGCTTTTAACCTCATTAATTGGATAAGTAGCATTTACTTGATACAAATTGGTATAAAGCATATTATTAAACTGGGTATTAAAGAAGTTGGTCACATTACTTCTATAATAGGTGACACCCCAATCTAGTTTTTTACGCATATTTTGAAAAGAGAACATCAAGTCTTTGTCTGCTAAATTGGTTCCAAAACGCATTCCAGCAACAAACTTTACATCTTCCATCAAATCACTTACCCCCACTCTAAATGTGAAATTAAAATCATTCCCATTATTTAATTGAATAGGACCAGATCCACCGGCATAGGGCTGATAACGATTAATTAAAACATTATTGGTAAATCCACCCAACAAATAATCAGAACTAAACTTTAATCGATAGTCGAATAATTTTGATTTTGCCAAGCTGCTTTGTCTTTGTTGATTAGACGCAATTAACAAAGGCGTATTATTGGAACTGGTATCTGGAAGTTCATCCGCAAATTCATTTTGAAAAACAACTACTTTTTTTGCAGTGTCATTTGCTGGTTTATTATTATTGTATTGAATGGCTTTGCCTCCTGCAATTTTTTGATCGTCTAAAACTTTTTTAACGTATTCGGTATTGCGGGCAGTCACATTTCTTCTTGCCAATGCCAATTCATCCACTTTTAATTTATATACAAACTTGAAATCACCTTCCCTTCTTACTTCGCTAACTTGTCCATTGTTCCCAGCAATTCTGGTTTCTAGCAAAGAACTTTGATAATTAGTAATTGGGAATGTATAAGTAGAGTCTTTATAAACTTGAAAGTAGCTCACACTATCAGGTTCCTGTTTTTGCCATGCGGTTAAAGTAGAATCAAACTCTTTAGGAGCTGGATTACGGAGTACTTCCTCTCCAATATAATACAATGTATCTAACCCATTTCTTTGCGTAGAAAAGAATCCAGCCCACCTATTTCCAATACCATTTTCATCAGAAACAAACGTAAAGTGATTGGTATTGTATTGCATTGGGAAACGCGCATTTCCCATTTTAACATTGGTTAATTGTGCAACTTGTTTTTCTTTACTGTCATTCAAAATATCCACCATGTAAATATTGAATGGATATCTGCTAGGTAATACCGTGTCTTTATTGGGTGCATTATTACCCGGTCTATTAGAAGAAAATATGATTCCTACTCGATTAGGAAAAGACACTAAAGTTGGATCTAGGTCATCATAAATATCATTGGTAATTTGTGTAGCTTTTTGCTCTTCAATCTTATAGGTATAAATATCAGAGTGACCATTTTTAACCGCACTTAACACAAGCGTATTTGCGTCGAGCATAAAACTTGCATCCAGAATTTGATCAAAGCCTTCAATGGTTTGTTTGAATCGCTTATAACGAGCAATCAAATCGTATACAAACATATTGATCTTGCCTTTCTCCCAATAAACAACTAATAATCTAGAGCCTTTCCCATCCCAAGCCATGATTGGATAGTTTGGATTCACATCGTGCATATTGGTAAGCACTCCACTTTTTAACAGCACTTTCTCATTATAAAAGTTTTCCATGAGCTTTACTGTATAAATTCCCTTTTTAAATTCTAAAACAGAATAAGTATTGCTGCGCGGATTAGGGTTGGCTTGAAATCTGAAATAATCTCTTTTTCCAATTTCCTCTGTTACAGTTAACTGGCCTTTTAATTGGTTTCTTCTTTGGCGAATATCTTTGATGTAACGGTCTTGTTGAAACTGCATGAAATCGGCCAAAACATCTTTGAATTTTTTCTTGCAAATTCTTAAACAAGCATTGTTGATGTTTTTATACATTCTTGCCAAATACAGTAAGTAGGTAATATTTTCCTTTCGGTATTTTTCTCCGATATAGTTCCAAAATGCATGACCAGCCAACAAAGGTTTTTCAAATGCGAACTGATAAAAAGAATTATACCTTCCACTTAAAATGGCACTTTTTAGTTCATCGTCTTTCTCTGTACTCCAAGATTGGCCAGCATAAGCCACATAACCGTCTACCATCCATTTGGGCAAATCCAATAAAGCTTGGTTACTTGCAAACTCACCAATATCATCACCAAAAAGTAAATTGTCTGTTAACACTTTGGCAATCCCTTCTCTTACTTGATTTTTTAATTTGGTATGATTACCATTAAAGTAAACAATGATTTTGTTATTCACCAATTTGGTAACGCCACCTGAATTCTGCCAATCTGAACCCAGACCAATATTGCTGCTTTTATAATCGTTGTAATTATTGTACACCACAATATTTGCACGTCGTTGCAAAGAGTACTCGATGAAATTTTCAATCGATTTTAATTCTTCTTCGGCAACCTGACTTACGAACTTGCCCAATTCTACTCCGCCTTGGGTTACATAGGTATTGAAATTGGGAGATTGGTAAAACTTCCAATTAAATTTCTGGTGTTGAATTCTGTTTTTACCAAATTCCACACTATTAACCTGCGCATTTACAGCTGCAGAACTTAATAAACCAAGAAAAAAAATTACTTTACTAATACTATTCAATTGCATATCCGAACTTTGGTATTTAAAATTAGTCATTTACCGTTAAAAGCAGGTAAAATACGTATATGATAAAGGTTAAGGTTTTCACATTCAGTCCAATTCAGGAAAATACCTATGTATTATACAATGAACATAAAAAAGCCATTGTTATAGATCCTGGTTGTTATTTCCCCGCAGAACAAGAACAATTGTATCAATTTATTGAATCAACTGGGCTTGAAGTGGTTCAATTGTTAAACACACACTGCCATTTGGATCATGTTTTTGGAAACAAATGGGTATATGAAACTTTCAAGACACCGCTTTGCATTCATCCAGATGAAGAGCCAATGTTAAAAATGGCTCCATTATCAGGTGAAAAATGGGGATTGCCTTTCGAAAATTACAATGGACCAATACAATACCTGCAACCAGGAGATACCATTTTATTGGGAAATGATGCCCTGAAAGTGATTTTAGCACCAGGACATTCTCCAGCAAGTATTTGCTTTTACTGTGAATTCGAAAGCTTTCTAATTGGAGGAGATGTGTTATTTCGAGAAAGTATTGGCAGAACAGATTTGCCAGGTGGCAATCATGAACAACTATTAACCAGCATTAGAGAGCAGCTTTTTACGCTACCTAATGATGTTAAAGTATATCCTGGGCATGGGCTTACCACCACTATTGGTCACGAAAAAAGGCATAATCCTTTTATGCAGTAGCACTATTCAGTTTATTGCTGCATATAGGTATTAAATGCAGTAATAAAAATAGCCCCTAAATTTTTGTAAGGAGGAACATAGTCGTCAAACTTTTCTTTGGCGGTTCCGCTAAAACGTATGGCCAAACTATTCCATAAAGCAGGCCATTTTAAGTTCTTTCCTAATCTTAGTTCTTCACTGATCACATTGATTAATCCTTGATTAATTATACCTGTACCAATTTGCTTAGACGAAATAATATGTGCACCAGGCGCAATTTCTAGTACTTCATTTAGGCGTTGATACCCGCCGCAACTTCCTAATAAAACCAATTTAGCAGAAGAGGGCATTTTGTGTACAGTTTGATTTAAATAATAACTATGCCCGCGGTGAATCACAATAGTTGGATGCAATTTTTCTTCGTTTAAATAAGCAATTAAACTATCCTGAGATGCCGCATCTAATTCCTCTGTTTCATCAAGTGGAAGATTAGCATAGATGGTAATGGGTGTGCCTTTCCTAGAACTAACTTCAACCCATTGAGACTTTTTGGTTATTTTCCAATTAGCATTTCTGAATTTATTTAAGAATGCGTTAAATACAACCATCCCATCTTTATCTCCATAAAAAAACTGCTGCATGATTACTCTCCCATTCTCTTTGTCCTTTAAATAAACATTGGGCAATTCATAGATTGGCATAATACCCAACTTCGCTGCTAGATCAATTTTATTGGATGGTTCTAAAGAAGAAAAAATAGTTCCCAATAAATCATAAATTACTTGACCACGCTTATTTTTTATTTCAATGCATCTTTTTAGCTCTAATTGAACCTGCGACAACATTAGTTTTCTAAGTGCAGGATTGTATACGCTTGCATAAGAATCGGCCACATCTACCGCATCCTCCAAAGAATTAGTTTTCTCCAATCCATTCACAAATCCCCGCATCAATTGCTCTGCATCTTTCTTATCCATCTTAGCCAAAAAGTCGTCTAACTTATTATATGCTGCAGTTATTTTAATGAACTTTTTATACTGGTCGTTATTCACCATTGCCAACAAGGAATCTGAACGAGGACTTTTCATTCCCGAAAAAATTCTTGGATAAACGCCATTTACAAAACTAGACGTGTACATTTCTTCTTCACCCGTAACAGCCAAGTAATACAATTCTTGTGGACTGAGCTTACTAATACTTTTAAATCTTACGATATCGCTGTTTTCACTATGGAGTGCATTAATTTCATTGATGTACAATTCAATGCTTTTGGCTTTTAATTTATCATACAAAACTTTTGCAGCCATAGGAGTATCGCCCGATTGTATTCTTTTTGCATATTCTATTCGAGTTCTTACTAGTAAACTAAAATATCCGGCTGAAGTATCATTCCCAACAAATTTGGTAATAGAATCCATTTTCAATTTACCCGTGTACAATTGATCTAAAAAAGGAAAATACATTCTTCCAGTACTGGTTAATGAAAGCCTTGAAACCAATTTTACAAAGGGATGATTAACCGATTGAATTTTTTTACCCAAAGCATTGGGTGCTGCAGCATAACTATACAATTCTTCTGGATTTCGAAATGCAGCTAGTACAATTAATGAGTCTGCGGAAGCAGTTGCTGGGTTTCTAAATAAAATAGGTAAAATTTTATCGGGATTTCGATTACACTGCTTTACAAGAATACTGTCTTTTGCAGCAGTCATTCCTCTATTTGTAGCCAATGCAAAATTTTCGGTTACTACAATTGCAGACTCTAAGTCTAGCAGTTTCATTAATGGTGCTATTGATCCTCCTGTTAATTGCTCTGTCATGGCAATCTGATAAGTATTCAATAAAACAGAAAGCGGTGTGCTAGTTGTTTTTGTACTTTGATAATTCGTAAAATAACCCTGCAACAAATCATTCACTCCTCTTAACCAAGTATACTTTGCATTGTTATCGATTTCAGTACTTAATTCAATCTTACTTCTGAGCTTAGTAATCAGCTGTCCTGCAAGATTAAAATCTTGATTAGATAATTTATTATTGGTAGCAGCATACGCTTTGATAGCACTAAAAGACCTGATAATGTACTCGTGGTGCAATTGACGCATTGCAGGAATTGGAGGTATCGAGTCTGTTTGTTGTGCATTTACGCCACCGTAAAAAGCAATTAGTAAAAAAAAGGTATGTATTAGTTTATTCATATTCAAGGTAAAAATAGGCAATCAGTCAGTTAACAATTAGATAATAATGCAAAAAGAGCTAATTGCCAGCGAATGAAATTAACTTTGTGTAAATAGAATGTTAACATGGAAGGGAAGGCTAAACAGATATTAATTGCAGACGACGAGCCAGATATCTTAGAAATCATCCGTTACAACCTCGAAAAAGAGGGTTACGAAGTGCATACGGCTAAGGATGGCAATGAAGCAATTGAGAAAGCCAAACAGCTTTACCCCGATTTGATTATTCTTGATATCATGATGCCAAGGAAAAATGGCGTTGAAGTTTGTCAGATTCTAAGAACCCAACCCAGTTTCCAAGATACTTTGATTATTTTTTTAACTGCCATGAGCGATGAAAGCTCTCAAATCAAAGGATTAGAAACAGGTGCAGACGATTATATAAGCAAACCCATCAGTCCTAAAGTATTGGTGAGCCGAGTAAATGCACTATTTAGAAGGGTTACCAGCAAGGAAGCCGGGAAAACCCTACAAATTGGGAATATTGCCATAGATCCAGTCAAATTTTTAGTAACCATCGATGGTAAAGAAGTGATATTAGCTAAAAAGGAGTTTGAGCTCATTTATTTATTGGCTTCTAAACCTGGTCGGGTTTTTTTAAGAAATGAAATTCTCACACAAGTTTGGGGGAACGAAGTAATTGTTGGTGATAGAACAATTGATGTGCATGTTAGAAAAGTAAGGCAAAAATTAGGCATAGATTGCATCACCACAGTAAAAGGAGTAGGCTACAAATTTGAAATTTGAACATCTAGTTCAGTTGCAAAATTGTAAATTGCTGCTATGCTGAATACTAAAAATCTCTCACCCAAGCAACTATCGGCTTTTACTGCAGCTATCTTAGCTTTCCCAATATCAATAGGCATTTGGTTTATCAAGCCAGATTGGGTTATTGCCATTATTTCCTTAATCGTAACATTTATTGGCAGCTATTTATTGATTGGATTTGTTTTAGAATCTTTCATTTACAGAAAGATCAAATTGATCTACAAATTTATCTACCAAACCAAGGCATCAAAAAGAGAAGAAACTTATTACAAATATATTTTACCCCAAAAGGGAATTGACGAAGTGCGAGAAGATGTGGAGAAATGGGCAGAGCAAAGAAGTGCAGAAATAGAAATTTTGAAGCAAAATGAAGTCTTTAGAAAGGAATTCCTACAAAACTTAGCGCATGAATTCAAAACGCCCATATTTGCTATCCAAGGCTATATAGATACTTTAAGAGATGGGGCTATTGACAATAGAGAAATCAGTATTCGCTTCCTAGAAAATACAGCCAAGAACGTAGATCGAATGGTGAATCTGGTTAAAGATTTGGATGCCATTTCCAGACTAGAAAGTGGGGAACAGCCTTTACACAAAGAGTCATTTATCATACAAGAGTTAATTAAAGAAATCTACGAAACACTTTCCATTAAGATTGATGCAAAAAAAATTAATGCCAGCATTAAAAAAGGGTGTGAATCTCCGGTTACTGTTTTTGCCGACAAGGAAAAAATTAGACAAGTAATTAA
This sequence comes from Sediminibacterium sp., assembly GCA_017996795.1. Classification (GTDB taxonomy): domain Bacteria; phylum Bacteroidota; class Bacteroidia; order Chitinophagales; family Chitinophagaceae; genus Sediminibacterium. The sequence goes on from JAGOGG010000025.1 coordinate 12,581, forward strand.
TAACCTAATCATTAATGCGATTAAATATGGCAAAGAAGGGGGGAATATCATTGCGAGTATATATAAAACAGACGAAGAGCATGTTTTGGTAGAACTCAGTGATGATGGAATTGGAATTGCTGAAGAACACTTACATCGGGTATTTGAACGATTTTATAGAACCGATCGTGGAAGAAGTAGAGATGTGGGTGGAACAGGATTAGGCTTAGCTATTTGCAAACATATTATTGAGGCGCACGGACAAACAATCCATATTCGATCGAAAATTGATGTTGGCACTTCTGTTGGTTTTACACTATCTACCAATAAATTAAATATAAATTAATAATTGTATATTATCTAATTATTAACTTTTCCTTTACATAGCATAACCCTCACTCAAATAGGTAGTTTTGCACAAAATCACCACTATGGGTATCAACAACATCGGCCGTTTTTTTATGCCAAAGAATAAACTGTTTTATGAGCTTTTTGAAGATGTAGCAGAAAAAGCACATGAAATGGGTATTAAACTTAAAGAAATGGTGAGTGAAGCTGACCAAGATAAAAGAAGAGCCATATTAGCCCAAATTGAAGACCTTGAACACAAAAACGACGATAATACTCATAAAATATTTACTGAATTAGGCAGAAACTTTATTACCCCATTTGACAGAGAAGATATTCACTATCTAGCTACCGCATTGGATGATATTGCAGATTATATTTTTGCATCTGCCAAAAAAATCAATTTTTATAGCGTTAACCCCAATGATACTGGCATTCAAAAAATGGCTGACCTAATATTACAAGGCACCATTGAAATTAAAAGAGCAGTATTCGGTTTAAGGGATATGAAAAACCTTCGTGAAATGACCGAAGCCATGGTTAAGGTTAATAGCATTGAAAACCAAGCAGACGATGTTTTTGATATGAGTATTGAAATGTTGTTTCAACAAGAAAACGATTTTAAAGAAGTAATTAAGAAAAGAGAAATTTATCAAGTAATGGAAATTGCTACTGATAAATGCGAAGATGCGGCCAATGTAATTGAGTCAATTATTATCAAATACGCTTAATCAGCACTAAAAGGAGTTATGTTTACATTACTGGTAATCATCATCGTACTTGCTTTTATTTTTGACTATATCAATGGATTCCATGATGCAGCAAACTCAATTGCAACAATTGTTTCCACCAAAGTGCTTACTCCATTTCAGGCAGTAGTATGGGCAGCTTTTTTTAATTTTGCGGCCTTCTTTATTTCAAAATACATTTTCAAAGAATTTGGGATTGGTAATACTGTGGCCAAATGGGTAAATGCCGATTTTATTACTTTAGAAGTGCTGATGGCTGGTATCTTAGCAGCCATCACTTGGAATTTAATTACCTGGTGGTTTGGAATACCGTCTAGTTCTTCTCATACTTTAATGGGTGGTTTTATTGGTGCTGCTTTAGCCCATGCAGGAGGATTGTCTAGTGCTGCGGGTGATGTAATCAACTACGCAAAAGTAGTTCCTACTTTTCTATTCATCTTTTTTGCGCCATTAATTGGAATGTTCATTGCATTTGTAATCACCATTATTATTGTCCATTTATGCAAACGATCCAACCCGTATAAAGCAGAGAATTGGTTTAAGAAATTACAATTGGTTTCATCTGCAGCATTTAGTATTGGGCATGGAGGAAACGACGCCCAAAAAGTAATGGGAATCATTGGAGCAGCCATTATATTTTATGAAAAAAATACCCATGGCGTTATTATGGATTTCAACACTTTCGTAGACGCTTATCCTTGGGTACCATTTACTAGCTTTTTATGTATAGGTATTGGAACCATGAGTGGTGGATGGAAGATTGTAAAAACAATGGGAACTAAAATTACTAAAGTAACCCCATTAGAAGGCGTAGCTGCAGAAACCGCTGGTGCGATTACTTTATTCATGACAGAGCACTTTAAAATACCTGTATCAACAACACATACTATTACTGGTGCCATTATTGGTGTTGGAGCTACCAAGCGCTTAAGCGCAGTGAGATGGGGTGTAACCGTTAACTTACTTTGGGCTTGGATTTTAACCATTCCAATTTCCGCATTTATTGCAGCCATTTTTTATGCAATAATTAAATTGATTGTATAAAGATTTAAGCTTTAGAAGTAGCCTTTTGCAGTATATTGCAGTAAAGAATACACTTCATCATGGCAAAAATTTTAGTGACCGGTGGAACCGGATTCATAGGCTCACATACCATTGTAGATTTAATTGAAAATGGCTACGAAGTAATCTCCATAGACAACTTTGCTAGGTCAACTACTATCGCATTAGCAGGAATAGAAAAAATCACTGGAAAGAAAATCAAAAACTATACGGTCGATTTAAAAAACTTTGACGAAACAAGAGCAGTATTTCAAGAGAATATAGATATTGATGGAATCATTCATTTTGCTGCTTACAAAGCGGTGGGTGAATCTGTAGAAGAGCCACTTAGGTATTACGAGAACAATATGTTTGGCCTCATCAACTTATTAAAATGTGTGCAGGAATTTGGGGTACCCAATTTTGTATTTTCTTCTTCATGTACTGTTTATGGCAATCCTGATGTAATCCCCGTTACAGAAAGTACTGCAATTAAACCTGCAGAATCTCCTTATGGAGCAACCAAGCAAATGGGTGAAGTAGTTATTAGAGATTTTTCAAAAGTGGTAAATACCAATACCATTTTATTAAGATATTTTAATCCGGTAGGAGCACACCCGTCTTGCTTAATTGGAGAACTACCAGTAGGGAAGCCACAAAATTTGGTACCAGCCATTACACAGACTGCGATTGGTAAGTTGCCAAAAATGTGGGTACACGGAAGCGACTACCCTACTAAAGATGGTTCATGTGTAAGAGACTATATACATGTTTCAGATATTGCGCATGCACATACTTTAGCCATTCAATATTTAATGGATGGAAAAAATGAAACCAAATGCGATGTATTTAATTTAGGAACTGGTGATGGGGTAAGTGTATTAGAAGCCATCCATACTTTTGAAGAAGTAAGTAACCTAAAGTTAAATTATGAAATTGGGCCACGCCGGGCAGGTGATGTTGTAGCTATTTATGCAAACAATGACGCAGCAGTAACTAAGCTAGGTTGGAAAATTAAATACGGCATCAAAGAAATGATGGATACGGCTTGGAAATGGGAGTTGAAATTAAAGCAAGAAGCCGATCAAATAATCAATAACTAAGGGCGCTCTTCCTTTTTATTTAAAGGAGCCAAACTATTATAGAAGGAAACGATTTTAATTAAATCTGTTTCCTTTCTTATTTTAAGGCCCTCCCTATTAATATAGCCTTTGACTTCATTGATCCAATCGGGAAATAGTAAAACTAAATCATCTACCTTTTTAATTGGGTGCATTTCGTTATTGGCAAAAACATAAAAGTAAAACTGAGGTTCAAGTTTATAGCTAACACCTTGACCATACATCATTCTATTGGTAAATGTGTAGTTAATGTATTTAAGTAGTTTTGCATTTCCTTCTGCCAATACTTGATAAAAACTATTCCACTTTTGCTTATCAACTCTTGGAAATCCAGCTTGAAATACTGCAGCTTTTTTTCCCTCATTTAAAAATTCTATTCGCTTAACAGCAGAAGTTAAAACAATTAATTGTTTTTTATCGTCTTCCGTAAATAAACGGCTATTGTATAAGTTTAGTTTAAACTGATTTCCTTCAATTACTTCTCCATCAAACAAAGTAATGCGTGCCGGAATAAAGCTGGTATTAAACCAAGGGCTTCCTTCGTAAGGTATTCCAGAAAAGTTTCCATCGGAATAATAGGAAGGATCCATATTAAACCTAAAATAGTAAACATTGTAGGCGCCAGCCAACTGGGCATTGATGCACTTAGGAAAAATAAAAAGGAAGAATAAAAAGGGAACTATTACTCTCATGAAAAACTACTTAACCAGTTGATTGTAATAATTAAATAATTTCTCTAAATCTGCTTGCCGCTTAAACTTAGTTTTTTCTTTTTTGATAAATGCAGTCATTTCTGCAACCTTATCATCCATTAAAGAAAGTATGTTCTCCTCTTTAGATACTTTAATTATTTTAGTGCCGAAAGCACCATAATAGTTAATCAACTTATCTGTTGTAGTAACAGCACCAGTACCATAAACCATTTTGGTTTCTGTTGCAAACTTGGTATCCAATAATAATTTGGCTTTCCCATCAACCAATACCTGATAAAAATTATTTTGATTTAAATTGTCCACCACATCAAATCCTTTTTCAAAAACAGTGGTGGTGCCATTGGGCATTTCAAACTCTATTCGGTAAATAGGACTTACCACTTCCATATCAGAGCCATCTGCTTCCATATAAAATAACCGATTCTCTTGTAAAATGAGCTTATACTTTGCATCGCTCTTTAACTTACCAGCCCTAGTGTATAATGATGCTTTTAAATAGTCGGGGTGAAATAAATAACTCGCGTTTTCTATGCTGGCAGATTTAGACCGAATGTCTAGCCCATTGGCATCTCTCAAGAAAATTCTTGTGCCAACTTCTTGAGCAATCATTGCATTACTAATTAGAATAGAAGCCAATAGAAACAGTATTTTTTTCATACTGTTAAGTTAAGAAAGTTTATTGATTCGTCATCTTTTCGGCGTTTTCTGCCATTTGTAATGCTTCAATAAATTCTTCAATCTCCCCATTAATTACTGCATCTAAATTATATGAGGTGAGGCCAATCCTATGATCGGTAACCCTTCCCTGTGGCCAGTTATAAGTTCTGATTTTAGCACTACGGTCTCCGGTACTTACTAAAGTTTTCCGCTGTCTAGAAATTTCATCTTCATGCTTGCGAACCTGCTCTTCATACAATTTAGAACGAAGCATGGTCATTGCTTTTTCTCTGTTCCCTAACTGAGAACGCTCTGTTTGACAAACCACTACTACACCTGTAGGTATATGCGTCAAGAATACCTTTGTTTCTACTTTATTTACGTTCTGGCCACCCGCACCACCACTTCGGGCAGTTTCCATTTTAACGTCACTTTCTTTCAATTCAAAATCAATTTCTTCGGCTTCAGGCATTACCGCAACAGTAGCAGCTGAAGTATGCACCCTACCCTGGGTTTCTGTATTAGGAACTCGTTGTACACGATGAACACCACTTTCAAATTTTAATGTACCATACACATCTTCTCCTGTCACTTCTACGATTACTTCTTTATAACCACCCACTGTGCCTTCACTCTCTGTAACAATGGAGGTTTTCCAACCTTTTTTAGAACAATAACGTAAGTACATGCCCAATAAATCGCCCGCAAACAAACTGGCTTCGTCACCACCTGTTCCAGCCCTGATTTCTAAA
>JAGOGG010000169.1 GCA_017996795.1 Sediminibacterium sp.
ACTAAGACCTTAAGCCATTCGTTCATGAAAGAATTAGGTGATATTGTTAAAGCTTATGAGCGAGCAAAACTCTCGGGGCTTAAAATGGCTTTAGCTACAGTAGTAAGTGTAGATGGGTCTTCTTATAGAAGGCCTGGTGCAAGAATGTTGGTTACAGAGGATGGACAATTTACTGGAGCAATCAGTGGAGGGTGTTTAGAAGGTGATGCCCTCAGAAAAGCTGCATTGGCAATTACTCAAGGAAAAAAGAAGTTGGTAGTATATGATACTACTGATGAAGATGATGCAAAATTAGGGGTGCAATTAGGCTGTAATGGTATTGTTAGAATTCTATTTGAGCCCATTGACAAGAGCAATGATTTACTCATTGAATCTTTTAAAAAAATAATTGATTCTCGTGAGCCATCTATATTAGTTACAGGATATCATCCAGATCATGGCATTCATTGGGGAACATTGTTAACACAAGCTATTCAAGAAAAATACATCAAACAGTTATCGCCCATTTTAGATAATGTTTTGGCAAATAAAAAATCGGAGCATTTGATCATTGCAACCGATGAAGGAAATCAGGCACTATTTGTAGAATATATAATCCCTGCCATTTCATTGATTATAGTAGGTGCTGGCAATGATATTATGCCTTTGGAAAATATGGCAAGATTAATTGGGTGGAGCACAACTGTTGTGGATGGTAGACCTACCCATGCAAATTCACTCCGCTTTGGACAGGCTAATAAAATTGTTTTGGGAAAACCAGCAGAAGCAATGCAGCAACTGTTGTTTGATGATAGAACTGCAGTTGTATTAATGACCCATAACTACAATTACGATTTTGCGATGTTATCTGAGTTGGCAAATGTAAATGTTCCATATATTGGTTTATTGGGACCTGCTGCAAAACGAGAGCGGTTATTCAATGATTTAGCTGATAATGGTATTCATTTTACAGATGTACAGTTAAAAAATATCTATGGTCCAACTGGCTTAGATTTAGGTGCAGAAACTTCATCAGAAATTGCTTTATCTGTTTGCTCAGAAATCATGGCGGTGATTGAAGGCAAACTACCACAACATTTAAGATTGAAAACCACGCCTATACATGCTTCCATATGAAATGGGGAGTTATGATATTGGCTGCAGGGGAAGCTACTAGAATGGGGAAAGCAAAAATGCTCTTGCCCTTTAAAAAAACAACCATATTAGCGCATCTAATTGAGGAAATCACTTTGGTTGAGCCCAATATCATTCAGTTGGTTACTGGATATTATCATGATTTAATTCAAGCACAAATAAGCACCGATAAGGTTGACATCATTCAAAACCCTCATTACTCATTAGGTATGAGTAGTTCTATACAAGTGGGCCTTACCGCTATGATAAAAGCTTGCCCAGACCTAGACTTTTTGGTCATTGTGGTGTCTGATCAACCCTATTTAAATCAATCAATTTTGCTCCGCTTATTAACTAAACAGCAACAAACAGCAAAAGGGATAATCGCTTCTTCTTACAATGGGATAAAAGGTACACCTGTATTATTGAGTTCAGCCTATTTTTCCCATTTGTACAATTTAACAGGAGATAAGGGTGCACGTGTTATATTGCAACAATTTCCAGACGATATCGCAACCATTGAATTTGAAAATGGGGCATTAGACATTGATACTCCGGAAGATTATGAGCTGCTTTGTAAAAAAATAAATGAAGAAGATGTTGATTGATCAATACAATAGGGTTCACGATTATCTACGAATTTCTTTAACAGATAATTGCAATTTGCGCTGCTTCTATTGTATGCCAGAAGAAGATTATGCTTTTATGCCTAATAAGCAATTAATGCAAAAGGAGGAGATTGTTTCCATTGCTACTTTATTTGTTCAGCAAGGGGTAAAAAAGATACGATTAACAGGCGGTGAACCATTGGTTAGAAAGGACGCGGCTGAAATAATTCAAGCCTTGGGTAAACTAGGAGTAGAGTTAACCATTACCACCAATGCAACTCGCATACACTTGTTTATTGATGATTTGAAAAATGCTGGCGTAAAGTCTATTAATATTAGTTTAGATACATTGAAGCAAGAAAAGTTTCAATTATTAACAAGACGAGATCAATTCAATATCGTAAAAGACAATATTGATCTATTATTGAAAAACGATTTTAGGGTTAAAGTGAATATGGTAGTAGTGAAGGGCATGAATGAAATGGAAATATTAAATTTTATAGAGTGGACTAAATATATTCCCATTCAAATTAGACTGATTGAATTTATGCCCTTTGATGGGAATAAATGGAACAGTGATAAGTTAGTAACCTTGCAAGAAATGTTGGAATTAATTGGTGGGAAGTATACTATTACGGCAGCTGAAAATGAACCCAACGACACGAGTAAGCGATACAAAGTTGATGGACATATAGGAAGCTTTGCAATCATTAGCACCATGAGTGCCCCTTTTTGTAGTACTTGTAATAGAATTAGATTAACGGCTGATGGTAAAATCAAAAACTGTTTATTTTCTTCTTCAGAAACAGATTTACTCACACCATTTAGAGCCGGTGCAGATATACTTCCATTAATTCAACAATCAATTGCAAGCAAACACAAAGAATTGGGTGGTCAATTTTCAAAAGAATTTGAAAAAATAGATACCAATGAATTGCATAATAGAAGTATGATTGCAATTGGCGGTTAATTAACTACTATGATAACTGTAAATGAAGCAAAGCAATTGGTATATACTCAAGCAAAGCCCTTGGGCAAAATTTGGGTACCATTAGTAGATGCTACTGGAATGGTTGCTGCAGAAGATATACAGAGCCCTATATCGATGCCTTCGTTCACTCAATCTTCTATGGATGGCTATGCCATTTACCTAAAAAATATCGATGCTATTCTGCCCATTCAAGATGAATTACCTGCAGGCACATCCAAACAATTGCAATTAAAGGAAGGTCATTGTATAAAGGTATTCACCGGAGGACCTGTACCATTGGGTGCAGATTGTATTATTCAAAAAGAATGGGTGAACAATTTGGGTGAGCATATTCAAATTATAGACAAAACAAATGAGCTAGGTTTAAATATTAGAGAAATGGGTTCCTCGGTTGAAAAGGGAGATTGGGTAATTGCGAGAGGCACCTGTTTACATCCATACCAATTAGCAATGTTGGCTAGTTTAGGAATATCAGAAGTCTTGGTTTACAGAGCGCCTTCCACTACTTTAATTATAACAGGGAATGAGTTGGTTAAACCTGGCGAATCACTTGCTTTTGGGCAAGTGTATGAATCCAATTCTATTGGCCTTGTATCCGCTTTAAAAGCTTCTGGAGTAAAAAATGTTTCAATCCTATATGTTAAAGATAACTTAGCTGACACTGCCACTACAATTAGGAATGCATTAAATGAATCGGATTTAGTATTACTCACTGGTGGGGTAAGTGTTGGGGATTATGATTACGTAGCAAAAGCTGCGGCACAAGAAAAAGTGGATACGCTATTTCATGGTGTAAAGCAAAAGCCAGGGAAGCCTTTGTTTTTTGGAAAACAAAATGAAGCATTGGTATTTGGATTGCCAGGTAATCCCAGTTCAGTATTACATTGTTTTCAACAATATGTAAAGCCTGCAATTGAATTGTTGCAGGGCAAACGGCCAGTTCCAACCATACAAGCCAAGTTAACAGCCCCGTATACTAAGAAACCCGGGTTGGCTTTTTTCTTAAAAGCCTACTATCAGGAAGGGATGGTAACCATATTGCCAGCTCAGGCGTCTTATCAGGTAAGTGCTTTTTCCAATGCCAATTGTTGGGTAGAATTGCCCATGGATGAAGCTTTGTTTAATCAAAATCAATTGGTAACAGTGCATTTATTTTAACCTGCTTATTATGGAAGAAATCATACTTTATGGACTTGCTTTTTTTGTGATTGCATTTTTATATGCTTCAGTAGGTCATGGTGGTGCAAGTGGGTATTTAGCGTTGATGGCAATCTTTAATTTTAGTGCAAGTGTAATAAAACCAACCGCATTAATACTGAACTTATTGGTTTCATGTTTAGCATTTATATCATTTTATAGAGCCAAACATTTTAAATCTTCCATACTTTGGCCCTTGGTTATTACGTCCATTCCATTTGCCTACTTAGGAAGCATTGTGCCTATTTCAGAAAGTTTTTATAAAAAATTATTGGCCATTGTATTATTAATAGCAGTAGCTAGAATATTGTTTTTAAGTAAAGCAAGTAATCAAAAACCTGCACCTAAGTGGTATTGGTTGAGTATAGCAGGAGCATTTATTGGGCTGGTATCTGGAATGATTGGAATGGGTGGGGGCATATTGTTGTCGCCTTTACTACTTTTGATGGGGTGGTCTACACAACAGCAAACTGCAGCTTTGAGTGCAATTTTTATATTTTTGAATTCAGCAGCAGGAATGGTTGGGCAAATTCAAAAGGGATTTCAATTAGATCAATCCATTTATGTGATCATTTTATTTGTTTTAATCGGCGGTTGGTTGGGTGCATATATTGGGGCTAAGAAATTAAAAGCAGATCAGTTGAAATTTATTTTAGCATCGGTATTAATTGTTGCGGCAACTAAATTGTTTTTTGTAAACTAAACCTATGGATGTACAAGTAATTTTCTTTGGATCAATAATCGATATTACGCTGGTTGATTCGGTGTTATTGAATAATTGCACCGATCTAGATTCAATCGTGAATGACTTAATTGAACG
>JAGOGG010000170.1 GCA_017996795.1 Sediminibacterium sp.
CATTGCAAGCACAAGGGACCACTATTTTAATAATGGTGTTGCTGTTCTTGTTTTTTTTATCCTTTGTATTATCAGGTGCAGAAGTGGCATTCTTTTCTTTAACACATAAAGACATCAATTTATTGAGGTCAAAACAAATACCTCCATATCAAAGAGTAGTAGATTTATTAGAAGAGCCCAAATCATTTTTAGCATCCCTATTAATTGCCAATAGTTTTGTTAACATCACTATTATTATTGTTTCTAATTTACTCATAGATAATTTATTCAATTTTGAACAATACGGTGCAGCTTGGGTAGAATTTATTATAAAAGTAGTAGCAGTATCTTTTATGTTGGTTTTATTTGGGGAAGTAATGCCAAAAGTATTGGCTACACAAAACAATATTCGTTTTGCAAAAGATTTTGGAGGTATTGTACAAGCTATGACTTATTTGTGTACTGGCTTAGGAAAAAAGTTGGTTAAATATTCAGATAAATTAGAGCGGGTTTTGAACAATAAAAATGGCAATGCTTATAGTTTAGAAGAACTAGATCATGCCATAGATATTACGACAGATAATACTGCTTCTGAAAACGAAAAAAATATTTTGAAAGGGATTGTGAAGTTTGGTAATATTTCGGTTAAGCAGGTAATGAAAACAAGGGTAGATGTGCATGGGGTTGATGAAGAAATTAGTTTTGCTGAATTAGTAGACATTGTAAGAGACCTGAATTATAGTAGACTTCCAGTATATAAAGAAGGGTTAGACCATATAACTGGAATGATTCATACCAAGGATTTATTACCCTATTTAGATGAGCCAGCTAATTTTAATTGGAAAAGCTTATTAAGGCCCCCATTTTTTGTTCATGAGCAAAAAATGATTGAAGACTTACTACAAGAATTTCAAATGAAACGAATTCATTTTGCTGTTGTGGTAGATGAGTTTGGTGGTACAAGTGGTATAATAACATTAGAAGATATTTTAGAAGAAGTGATTGGAGAAATTAAAGATGAGTTTGACGAAGAAGATGCTGGCTATAAAAAACTAGACGATCATAATTATATTTTTGAGGGTAAAATGATGATTAATGATGTTTGCAAAATCATGAATATTGACCTCAATACTTTTGATGCACAAAGAGGGGAGAGTGATTCAATGGCAGGATTGGTATTAGAAATAGCGGGTGAAATTCCACAAGTAAATCAAGTAATTGCATCAGATGAATTTGATTTTACTGTTTTAGAAGTTGCTAAGAATAGAATTTTAAAAGTTAAGTTGACCATTAAAGAAGGAAGGGATGAATAAGATTTCAGCTTGTTTTTTATTTATTGCCATTCTTTTTTTTTACGCTTGTAATAGTTCGTTTACACCTAAGCCAACAGGTTATTTTAAAATAGATTTTCCTACTAAAAAATACCAGCTTTTTCAAGAACAAGGATACCCATATAGTTTTGAATATCCTGTATATGCTCGAATATCTAAAGACAGTACTTTCTTTGGTGAAACCACCGAAAATCCTTGGTGGATCAATATTGATTTTCCACAGTTCAGTGGAAGAATTTATATCAGTTATAAGCAAATTGGAACCCAAAATAACTTTGATTCATTAATAAGAGATGCTTTTACTTTAACGGGAAAGCATACTTCTAAAGCGTATTCAATTGACGATTCTTTATTAGTGAATCCATATAATGTGGAAGGTGTATTTTTTAAGGTAGGGGGTAATGTTGCTACGGCCAATCAATTTTTTTTGACAGATTCAACCAAGCATTTTTTAAGAGGGGCGCTGTATTTTGATGCTACTCCAAATGAAGATTCGTTGAGTATTGTTAACCAGTTTTTAATGGAAGACGTTAAACACTTAATTAATAGTTTTACATGGCGTAAACAGCCATAAATTAAAGGGTTATCTTTAACCAATAAGTAGCATACATGATAGCAATAGACCAGATACTAATAAGTGATGAAGTAGTAGAAGAACATTTTGTTTGTGATCTAACTAAATGCAAAGGAGGATGTTGTGAAGATGGAGACGCTGGTGCTCCTATGGAAAAATGGGAATTAGAAAAACTAGACCAATACTTTAATGAGATCTTACCCTATATGACCGAAGAGGGTAAGGCAGAAGTGGAGCGAGTAGGAAAATATACTTACGATCAAGAGTTTGGTTGGGTAACCCCAACTATTAATGGGGGCATTTGTGCTTATGGAAGAAAAGATGCAACCGGAACCATTATTTGTGGAATAGAGCAAGCTTACAACGATGGAAAACTAGATTGGAAAAAACCATTGAGTTGCCATTTGTTTCCAATTCTTATTCGAAAGAGTAAAAGAGACCCAGACGTAGAATATGTAAACTATCATCCAAGAGAAGATTTATGTAAACCTGGATGCAAGTTGGGGAATAAACTAAAAGTGCCCGTGTATGTTTTTCTTAAAGATGCATTGATTAGAAAATACGGGGAAGAGTTTTATGAAACTTTAGCTGCAACTGCAGCAGAAATGAAAAAGAACAACAATGAGTAATACTGCTGCAACCTTTATAGCCAAGAGCACCATAAAAGCGGCTGATTTAGAACACAGAAGAAAAATCAACTTCAATATTGGAAAATACAATGCAGTGGTTCCAATTGGGAAGAAGCAGTTTACTGATGTATTGCAAGCAAGAGAAATAGCAAAGAATAAAAAATGGGAAGCCATTGAGCATTTAGACCAATACTTACTCGAATTTGAGGAAAAGATTACCGCTAGAGGCGCAAAAGTATTGTGGGCAGAAACGGCTGCAGAAGCATTGGCTCAAATAGGTGCAATTTGTAAGGAAAAACAATGCAAAACACTCGTAAAGAGTAAGAGCATGGTTACAGAAGAGATTCACCTCAATCAGTATTTAGAAGAAAATGGAATTGAAAGTGTTGAAACTGATTTAGGAGAATATATTCAGCAATTAGATGGGGAAGCGCCTTACCATATTGTAACACCAGCAATGCATAAAAGCAAAGAAGATGTTGCGCGTTTATTTGCCGACAAATTGGGAGTGCCAGGTGGGTTAAGTCCGGAAGAACTTACTTTGGTTGCTAGGCAAAAATTAAGAGAAAAATATATACAAGCAGAAATTGGTGTTACTGGGGCTAATTTTATTTTACCAGATATAGGTGCAATTGCAATAACAGAAAATGAAGGCAATGGAAGGCTGAGTTGTGCCTGGCCCAAGACTCATATTGTGATTGTAGGCATTGAAAAAGTAATTCCCTCTGTACACGACCTAGCTTTGTTCTGGCCATTGCTTTCTACTTACGGAACAGGTCAACGAGTAACAGTATATAATACCATTATTTCAGGGCCTAAGCAAGCCAATGAAACAGATGGTCCTGAAGACATGATTGTCATTTTATTGGACAACGGAAGAACCAATTTATTGGCCAACAAAACTGCAAGAGAAGCTTTGTATTGTATAAGATGTGGGGCTTGTTTAAATGCATGCCCCGTATACAAAAATATTGGAGGCCATGCTTATGATACTACCTATAGTGGACCTATAGGAAAAGTAATTACGCCTTACTTAAAAGGATTAGACGAGTATAAACATTTGAGTTATGCTTCTTCACTTTGCGGCAACTGCACAGAAGTTTGTCCGGTAAGAATCAATTTGCACGAATTGTTATTAGACAATCGGCATGAAGCGGTAGTTCAAGGTAATAGTAGTTTAGCAGAAAGAATTGCGTGGAAGGTTTGGAAAACAGCCAGCTTAAATAGGGCATTGATGAACGCTGGAAATGGCAAAATGAAAAACTGGGTAGTGAATAAAGTTTTTCAAGGGTGGACAGCACATCGGTCAGAATTAGATTTCAGTGCAAAAACTTTTAATGAATTATGGAAAGAAACCAATAATTCTTGATGGGTATGTCAGCCTCCAATACCCTATTAATTTATGCAGACAAGCTAACACCACGTTTAGAATATATTGTAACAACCTTATTTCAGAAACAGGCAAGCCTAACCAATCAAATTGCTTATTTTAAAAGCTATAGTGGGCCTCGATTAAACTATTCTTCTGCTAAAATAGTAGAAGTATCCTGCCATATTCATCCGCATGGGTTATTAGCAGAAGATCATATTGCAAAGCAGGAAATCAATATGATTAAATGGAAAAACCATCCAGCATTTTTTAATACAAAAGGTACTATTCCATTTGATTTATTTGCAGCAGCTTTTTATTTAATTACACGATACGAAGAGTGGCTACCACATCAAACAGATGAATACGGAAGGTATCGGCCCGAACAATCATTGGCTTATCAAAATGGTTTTGTGCAATTTCCATTGGTTAACTATTGGGTAGTGCAATTGGCCAAAGAGTTGAATTTTGAAATAACCCATCACTATACATTTAAGCCCAGCTATGATATTGACATAGCTTATAGCTATTTACATCACAATAGTATCAGGAATAGCTTAAGTTATTTTAAGCAGTTAGTGAATCTGAAATTTAATCAGCTAGTAGAGCAATTACAAGTTTTGGCTGGTGCACAAAAAGATCCTTATGATGTGTATGATTGGCTTCATTTACTACACGAGAGTTTACAGTTGAAGCCATTGTATTTTTTCTTAGTGGCTTCTAAAAGAGATTCCCTTCATAAAAATATTTCGCCACAATCAGCGGCCATGCAGGCTTTGATAATTTCGCATGCTAAAAAGTATTCAG
>JAGOGG010000171.1 GCA_017996795.1 Sediminibacterium sp.
TGTAGACGGTTGGTTTCAAAATGTTTTTCCGCAACAATATTTTACAGCAGAAGCAGGAAAGTCTAGTATAGCACAATTCCCTATTCAAGTTCCTTTTAGCTTTAATAAACCACTTACTTATCGAATAGTTGCAAGAACCAATGAACTAAGCGATGGAGAAGAAAATACCCTTGCTGTATTAAGTAATAGGCAATTGATTACAGAAACCCTACCGATTTATTTACAAAAAGATACGATTCAATCTTTTCATTTTGAAAAATTATTGAACAATCAAAGTGAAGGAATTAGTACCCAAGGTTTAACGGTGGAGTATACCACACAACCCATATGGAATGCCATACAAGCACTGGGCTATTTAAAAACTGACCCAGAACGTTCAGCCATTCATCAGTTCAACCGCATTTATGCCAACCTAATGGCTTTACATCTGCTCAACAAATTTCCAATGATTGCTAAAGTATTAGCCGGATGGAAAAAAGACTCCACTGCAATCAATCATCCACTAGAAAATAATGCGGAATTAAAACAAATATTACTCCAAGAAACACCTTGGGTAATAGACGCCAAAACAGGTACTGTTTTATTGAAAGAATTAGCCAATCAAATGGACATCCAATCCATTACAAAAGAAAATGAATCTTGGCTTTTACAACTTGAAAAATTACAATTACCAGATGGTAGCTTTAGTTGGTTTGAGGGAGGTCGTTCAGATGAATACATCACCCGCTATATACTAACTGGCATAGGAAAATTAAAAAGAATAGGCGCAATTAATACCGCTGTATCTGCGAGGTTAAGACCCTTACTAATTAAGGCTTTGGCATTTACAGATGATGCCATTCAATACGAATACAAAAAAAGTAAAACAATACAAATAAGCAGCTATCAATTAGACTATTTATTCATGAGAAGCTTTTATAGAGAAAATAATATTCAAAACGATAGCGCATATCAATTCTACTGGCAAATAGCTCAAAATAGCTGGAACAAACAAAATCAATATGGCCAAGCAATGATTGCAACCATTGCTCAAAGAAACAATGAAACCAATTTGGCCAATAAAATAGTAAAAGCCCTATTAGAAAATACGATTAAGGATGCACAAAAGGGATTGTATTGGAAAAATCGACTAACCTCAAGATGGTATGCTATGCCAATAGTACATCAAAGCATGATGATTGATTGCTTCAGCGAAATCAATAGCCAATTACCTGCTCAACCTTACAAAAAGCAAATTAATGCAATGCTCACTTGGTTAATATTAAATAAAGAAACCAATCATTGGGGAACAGGCATTGCAACTGCAGATGCGGTATACAGCTTGGTAGCCAATGGACAACAATGGATGAATAATAAAAGAGCCGTACGAATAGAATTAGGCAAAACAATCCTTGGTACTGCAACAGAAAAAACCATGGAGGGGTCAGGCTATTTTAAAAAGAGAATGGAGGGAGAAAAAGTAAAACCCGAAATGGGGAATATAAACATCGCCATTGCAACGCAAAACAGCGTGTCTGATCAACCCTCCTTTGGAAGCATATATTGGCAATACCTAGCCAATATGGATGAAATTACTGCCAGTTCAGGACCTATGCAGATTAATAAGAAATTATTGGTTGAACGAAATAAGACTTGGGTAGAATTGAATGAAAATGAACCAGTAAAAATTGGGGAATTGATTACAGTAGTATTATCTATTAAAGCAGATAGAGACATGGATTATGTTCACTTAAAAGATTTAAGACCTTCTGCAACAGAACCTAGTAGCCAATTGAGTGGGTATCGTTTTCAAGAAAATTTATTTTATTACCAAAGCACCAAAGATGTAAGTAATAATTTTTTCTTTAACTATTTGCCCAAGGGAAATTACCAATTTACCTATACCATTAGAGCAACACATAAAGGATTATACACGGCTGGTTTTGCAAGTATTCAGAGTATGTACGCACCTGCATTCAATGCACATTCTAATGCAATTAAATTAAGAATAGAAGAATAATATGATGCAGGTTGATACGATCATTATAGGACAAGGATTATGTGGTACCATGCTGAGTTGGCATTTAATGAAAGCAGGACAACAAGTATTGGTGATTGATGAATCCATCCCTTACAGTTCAACCAAAGTAGCCAGCGGTGTGATTAATCCAGTAACAGGAAGAAGAATCGTTCGCACCTGGGAAATTGAATTATTCATGCCATTTGCAGTGAATGCATATACCGAGTTAGGAAAAGAACTGGGTACCCACTTAATTGATCAATGTAATATTCTTGATTTTCATGCTACCCCACAAAACAAGATTGCTTTTTCGGAGAGATTACCAAAGGAAACGGAATACTTAAGTGTGGTAGATGAAAAAATATGGGAGCCTTATTTTCATTTGTTGTTTGGAGTTGGAGAAATTCATCCATGTTGGTTAATTCAATTACAAGAAATGCTGAATGCATTTAGAAAAAAATTGACCCAGCAAAATGCACTGATAGAAGAAAGATTTCAATGGGAAGATTGTATCATTCAGCCTAATGGGGTTGAATGGAAAGGAATTAAAGCCAATCAAATTATTTTTTGTGAGGGAACTGCAGGAATTACCAATCCCTATTTTGAGTTACTACCCTATGCAAGCAATAAAGGAGAAGCGCTGATTGTTTCTATTCCTGACCTTCCTAGAAACAATATATACAAACAAGGAATCAGTGTGGTTCCTTGGAAGGACAACTTGTTTTGGGTGGGATCTACCTATGAATGGAAATATGAAGACCTCAACCCAACCCAATCATTTTTAGACAAAACAACACAGCAGTTACAAAATTGGTTAAAGCTCCCTTTTGAAATAGTCAACCATATTGCATCTGAAAGACCAGCCAATGTAGAACGCAGACCTTTTGTGGGCTTCCATCCTATTCAAAAAAATATAGGCGTATTTAATGGCACTGGTACAAAGGGCTGTAGCTTAGCACCCTATTTTGCATATCAGCTTACTCAACATATTGTGAATGGTGAACCTATACACCCATTGGCGGATGTTCAACGGTTCAAAAATATTTTAAGCCGCTAATTGATTACAAAAAATTAATATTGTGCCTCAAATGAATTAGGCATGGAGCAAGCCCCCACCGTACACAACAACCAATATAATATTCCATTGAAGTACAGAAAGATGGAAAACCTGCATATCGTTTTCTGGCTATTTAAAGACGTAGCTTGGTGCTTAGGATTAAAATGGTTGGGAACTGTAATGATTATACCTACCCTGATCATTTCCATCGTTATTGCATATAGAACCAGACAATACGTTTCAGAGCTATGCCATAACTTGGCCATTACCGTTTGGATTTCTGCTAATTCCTATTGGATGGTCAGTGAATTTTTTGGATTTGACCATCACATCATTTGGGGAACTTATACTTTTAAACACTTAGCCATTATTCCTTTTACCATCGGAATATTGATTCTCGGCTACTATTATTTAATTTGGAAACCATTGCATACCAAGAAATCAGACTACTAAACAAATAAGCCCCATTCATCTTCGTAAGCATCTTTTTGAAATGTGCTGACCCATTGTTTGTAAAGCTCTCTAAATTTATACAGCGCTTCTTCAATGACTTGTTTGTGAGATTCATCGGCCCAACCCATTAATACTGCAAAACCAATCTGCTCCATCATCTGTTTTGCGTTGGTTCTAATATTAGATGCATTCTCCATTTTGAGTACGTATAAATCCATACTGATGGCCCCTATAATTTTAGGTGCAACAATCATTACGTTCTCATATATTAATGCTTTTGTAGAAGCAGGATGCGTTTCTTCACCATCATCTGCCAAATTTTCTGCAAAAGCAATCACCAACCCAAATACCTCTCTCCACTGATTGTACATCGCTTTGGCAATAGCCCTAGCTGGACCTCTGCGCCATTCTTCCGCAGCATCACCTGGTCCTACTTTATACCTACTTTCATCCCATTCAGGCAAAAAGTTTAAATCATTTAAATTCATGCATTGAAGTTAATTCATTTCTGCTTTTAAAAAGCGAGCAGTATGACTGGTTTTGTGCAAGAGCATTTTCTCAGGCGTTCCTTCAAATAAAATTTGACCACCTCCATCGCCCCCTTCTGGCCCCAAATCAATGACATGGTCGGCCATTTTAACAACATCTAAATTGTGCTCAATCACCAAGACCGAATTACCGCGGTCAACCAATTTATTCAGTACATCCAATAAATGGCTGATGTCTTGAAAATGCAATCCGGTTGTAGGCTCATCCAAAATATAAAAAGTTTTACCCGTATCTTTTTTACCCAATTCAGTGGCAAGTTTCACACGCTGAGCTTCACCCCCACTCAATGTTACAGCAGACTGACCCAATGTAACATAACCCAAGCCCACATCTTGCAGTACTTTAATCTTGCGATACAAATAAGGAACAGGCTGAAAAAAATCACAAGCTTCATCTACCGTCATATTCAATACATCACTGATTGATTTTCCCTTATAACGAATTTCCAATGTTTCGCGATTGTATCTTTTGCCATTACACTTCTCACAATTCACATATACATCCGGAAGAAAATTCATTTCAATTACTTTCATACCACCTCCTTCACAAACATCGCAACGACCACCTTTCACATTAAATGAAAAACGGCCAGCTGCATAGCCCCTAATCT
>JAGOGG010000172.1 GCA_017996795.1 Sediminibacterium sp.
GCAACAGGCTTTGTGCAAACAGTAGATCAATACGCATGGGCCAGATTCATTGCAGGTATTGGTTTAGCTGGTGAACTCGGTGCTGGTATTACCTTGGTAAGTGAGTTGTTGCCAAAAGAAAAAAGAGGGGTAGGTACATCATTGGTTGCTGGCATTGGTTTGTTTGGAGCTGTGTTTGCCTATTTTGTTTACAAGCTCACCAACGATTGGAGGCTTTGTTATATGATTGGGGGAGGATTGGGCATTGGCTTATTGTTATTACGCATTTCTGTAACGGAGAGTGGCATGTTCCATAGTTTAAAAGAACAAGTAGGTATTCAGAAGGGTAATTTTTTCATGTTCTTTAATAATGGGAAGCGTTTCAAAAAATATTTATTGGCCATTTTAAT
This sequence comes from Sediminibacterium sp., assembly GCA_017996795.1. Taxonomy (GTDB): domain Bacteria; phylum Bacteroidota; class Bacteroidia; order Chitinophagales; family Chitinophagaceae; genus Sediminibacterium. Next base: position 390 of record JAGOGG010000172.1, read on the forward strand.
TGGATTACCCACTTGGTATGTAATAGGTATTTTAGTTAACCTGAGTAATCGTTTTGCAGGCGCATTATATGGAGAAAACAAGATTGAAAGTGGAAGGGCCATTATGTTCGCTTATGTGGGTATTGCCATTGGAGATATTTTAATTGGATTGGTGAGTCAATATTTCAAAAGCAGAAAAAAAGCATTGCTTTCTTTTTATTTACTCTGCATGGTTTGCTTAGTTTTTTTCTACAGCAGCTTTAATAACAGCGATGCTTCCATGTATTTCATTTGTGGTATGTTGGGCTTTAGTACAGGTTTCTGGGCTATTTTTATCACCATGGGTGCAGAACAGTTTGGCACCAATTTAAGAGCAACGGCAGCTACTACAATTCCAAATATGGTAAGGGGAGCATTGCCGCTGATTAACCTGATGTTCTTGAATTTATTTCAGCAGACCTGGGGTTGGTCTCTCATTCAAAGTGGAATTATCACTGGTTTAATTATCATGAGTATTACAATGATTGCTTTCTATTTTACCGAAGAAACTTTTCATAAAGATTTAGACTTTGTAGAAAAACATTCCTAAATCAATAAGCCGATCATGGAAGTCTCCCCCAAAAAAATATTGGTTATTCGATTCTCTTCAATAGGCGATATTGTTTTGGCTTCTCCTGTATTTAGGTGTTTAAAACAACAGTTACCCGATGTTGAAGTACATTTCTTAACCAAGCTTACCATGAAAGCTGTTACAGAAGCAAACCCTTATATAGACCAGTTTCATTACTTCAATAATAACTTGAATGAGCTTGTACCCAAATTAATGAGTCAACAATTTGATTTAATCATTGATTTGCATAAAAACTTCAGGTCTTGGCTCATTCAATTTCAATTAAAAGTACCTGTATACGCGTATCATAAATTAAGTAGACAGAAGTGGTTGCTTACCCGTTTTGGAATCAACCAAATGCCTGATAGACATATTACACTTAGAAGTTTAGATACACTCACTCCATTAGGAGTGGTCAATGATGAGCAAGGGTTGGATTATTTTATTCCTGAAGGAAAAGGGATTCAACTAGCAGATATACCTGCATCTCATCAATTTGGATTTATTGCTATTGTAATTGGGGCTTCTTACGCCACCAAAAAGTTGCCCATCCCTAAGTTACAGCAGCTTTGTACTCAAATTCAATACCCCATTATTTTAATAGGGGGTAAAGAAGACCAAGAGGAGGGAAATGAAATTGCAAGTATTGATCCCATTCGTATTTACAATGCTTGTGGCAAATTCTCTTTGCACGAATCTGCTGATTTAGTAAAACATTCAAAGCTGGTTATTTCGCATGATACAGGCCTGCAATACATTGCCTGTGCTTTCAATAAAAAAGTATTGGCCATTTGGGGCGGTACTTCTCCTAAGTTAGCAGTAGAACCTTATTACGGTTCAAAACAATTGGCCTCGCATAAAAATGAAGTAGCTTATCACAATTTTATTGTTCCTGATTTATCTTGTCAGCCTTGTAGTAATTATGGCAAAAAAAAATGCCCCAAAGGGCATTTTAATTGTATGCAATTACAAGATACTTCAAGCATTGCCATTGCAGCAATGCAATGGCTCAAATAATTATAAGGTTTTCAACACATCGTTCATGCTTCTTACAGCATCTGCACTCTTATTAAATGCAGCTTGTTCTTCTTCATTTAATTTAAGGTCGATGATTTTTTCCCAACCATTTTTTCCAATAGTTACTGGAACTCCTAAACAAATATCGTTCTGACCATATTCGCCTTCTAAGCTTACACAGCAAGTAAATAATTTTTTCTCATCGCGTACAATGCTCTCTACCAAAGCTGCACCTGCTGCACCTGGTGCATACCAAGCAGATGTTCCGATCAATTTAGTCAGTGTTGCTCCACCCACCATGGTATCGTTTACAATTTGTTGTTGCTGTTCTGAAGTAAGAAAATCAGTCACTGGTGCACTGTTCCAAGTTGCATAACGAATTAAAGGAATCATGGTAGTATCACCATGTCCACCCACTACCAATGCATTTAAATCGGATGGGCTGCAATTCAAATGTTGGCTTAATTGATACTTGAAGCGGCTGCTGTCTAAAGTACCACCCATTCCAATGATTCTATTCTTTGGTAATCCAGTTGCAGTTAAAGCCAAATAAGTCATTGTATCCATTGGGTTACTAATCACTATGATAATAGCGTTTGGTGAATACTTCAAAATATTTTCGCAAACACCTTTTACAATACCTGCGTTGGTTCCAATTAATTCTTCGCGAGTCATACCTGGTTTACGAGGAAGACCAGAAGTAATCACTACCACATCACTGCCTGCAGTTTTACTGTAATCGTTGGTACTTCCGGTAATTTTTGTGTCAAAACCTAGTAATGCTGCTGTTTGCATCATGTCTTGGGCCTTGCCTTCTGCAAAACCTTCTTTGATGTCTAGTAATACCAGCTCAGTACATAATTCCTTACGGGCAATATTATCGGCACAGGTTGCTCCTACAGCACCAGCACCTACTACAGTAACTTTCATAATCGGCATTATTTAAAGTGGTTAATTTAAGTGGTGCAAAGGTACGTGCAGTAGCCCTATTTTTTGTGAATAAATTGTAATAATTCAGGCATTTCTACACCCGACTCCCAGGCTTTTAAAAACTGCTTGTTTTGGTCGTATAAAGCTACAAATGGAGTGAATTTAACCTGATAAAAAGTGGGTACGGTATATTCTGGGTCTCTTCCAATGATGATATTTGGATATAAATCGAACTGGTACTTCCTGCCAAATGCTCTGATATCATTGAATTCTCGGTAGCTGATCCAAATAAACTGAACTTGTTTCAAACTATCCATATTGCGAATCATTTGATCTGCCTCGTATTGGCAATGACCACAATCTGGGCTAAAATACACAATGCAGGTAAATGCCGCTTTCGGAATCAATTTATTGGTAAATAAGCTGCTGTCGGTTAAAATTAATTTGAATGCCGGTATCGATGGATTTTTCACATAATCAGGCCGGTTATCAATTGGGCTTTGCGCTTGAATTGCTAATGAACTCAATACTAAAATAAGGAAAGCAAAAAAACACTTTCTTTTCATAAATTATTTTTAATTGCTTGTATTATTTGCCAGCTTCTTGCATGCGCATTTGCTTGGCATCTTGCAAAAACTCTGATGCAAAAATAAAATCATTTAGTAATTGATCTTTACTGAAAATGATGTCTTTATTAGATCCTTCCCATTGTTTCTTTCCATTGTATAAGTACAAAATATGGTCTCCAATTTCCATCACACTATTCATATCATGGGTTACAACCACCGTGGTCATTTTGTATTCGGTGGTAATTTCTTTGATCAGCTTGTCTATTACCATGGATGTTTGTGGATCTAATCCTGAGTTGGGTTCATCACAAAATAAGTACTTCGGATTTAACACAATGGATCTGGCAATTCCCACTCTTTTTTTCATACCTCCGCTAATTTCAGCGGGAAATCTTTTATGTGCATCTTTTAAATTAACCCTATCTAAAACTTCATCTACTTTTTTTAGTTTCTCTCCATGGGTTAATTTGGTAAACATATCTAATGGAAACTTTACATTTTCTTGAACCGTCATTGAATCAAATAAAGCATTTCCTTGGAAAAGCATGCCAATTTTTTGTCTCAATAATTTTTTGGTTTTATCATCCATCGTAACTAAATCTTCTCCATCAAATTCAATACTACCTTCATTTGGTTTAATTAAACCAACGATGCATTTAGTTAAAACCGTTTTCCCACTTCCGCTTGTGCCTATAATTAAGTTGCATTTACCGCTCTCCATTACCGCATCAATTCCGTGAATGATCATTCGGTCATCAAAGCTTTTGCTGATATTTTTTAACGTAATCATGGTACTGTAAACTACTGAATTGTTCTTAATTGAGCTCGATCTGATTTTTTAACAAGTCTTCTAGGGTATCTCTTTTTCTAATCAGATGCAATTGATCTTCTTTGAATAATACTTGTGCTGGTAAAAATCTTGAATTGTAATTACTTCCCATTTCAAAACCATACGCTCCCGCATTGTCTATCACCAACAAATCATTTTCCCTGATTTCATTCATTGGCCTGTCCCAAGCAAAATTGTCTGTTTCGCAAATATTCCCTGTTACTGCATAATTTTTTATTGGGCCATTGGGGTTACTGATATTTCTGATGGGATGGTAAGCCTCGTAAAACATTGGGCGTA